>CALHIC010000199.1 GCA_938030845.1 uncultured Oribacterium sp.
AGATTGTGGACGGAGCCATTCGCTTAAATACGGGAGATAAGGTTTACGACATTACCAAGACCCCTGAGACAGTGATGCAGCACCTTCGGGGAAACTTTATGTCCATGATTTTCCAGGAGCCTATGACATCCTTAAATCCGGTTTTCAAAATCGGAGACCAGGTGGATGAGGTGCTTTTGTTCCATAAGAGCGGTTATGAAACGAAAGAGGCGGCGAAGAAGCGTACCATTGAACTCTTGGAAATGGTGGGCATTGCCAACAGTGAGGGTGTTTACAATATGTATCCCCACGAGCTTTCCGGCGGTATGCGGCAACGTATCGTAATCGCTATGGCGTTGGCCTGCTCTCCTAAGTTAATTATTGCGGATGAGCCCACAACAGCCTTGGACGTAACCATTCAGGCACAGATTCTGGATTTGTTACGAGGCTTAAAGGACAAGATTAACTCCTCCATTATGCTGATTACCCATGACCTTGGGGTAATTGCGGAAATGGCGGACTATGTGGTGGTTATGTATTCCGGTCGTGTGGTAGAGGCGGGAACTGCAAAGGAAATTTTTTCCAATCCCTCCCACCCCTACACCATCGGTTTAATGGCTTCCAAGCCTGTGGTAGGAAAGCATGTGGATAAGCTCTATTCCATTCCCGGAAAGGTGCCAAACCCCATTAACATGCCGAATTATTGCTACTTCCGAGATCGTTGTGACAAGCGGAAGGGCTGCTGTGACGGGGCTTATCCCGGAGAAATCAGCCTCTCCGAGACCCACAGAGTAAGCTGCTACCTGTATGATGAGGAAGCGAGGAAATAATGGAAAATAGCATTTTAAAGGAGACAGAAGCTAAGACTGTCCGGGAAAATGAAGATAATATTTTAGAGGTTCGCGGCCTGAAGAAATATTTCCCCATTAGAGGAGGCTTCTTTAATACGGTGGTGGGACAGGTAAAGGCCATTGACGGCATTTCCTTCTCCATCAAAAGAGGAAGCACCATGGGGCTGGTGGGAGAGTCCGGTTGCGGAAAGACCACCACAGGAAGAACCATCCTGCGTTTAAGCGGAGAGAAGACAGCGGGAGATGTGCTGTTTAACGGAAAAGAGGTTTACAATATTCCCAAATCCGAGTTAAACGAACTGCGTACCAAGATGCAGATTATCTTCCAGGATCCATTCTCATCCCTTTCTCCCAGACTTCCTGTAGGAGAAATTATCGGAGAAGCGGTAAAGGAGCATCATCTGGTTCCCAAGGAGGAATACGAGGATTATATTGACCGTATTATGGATAACTGCGGTTTGCAGCCCTTCCATAAGGGCCGTTATCCCCATGAGTTCTCCGGCGGACAAAGACAGAGAATCTGTATTGCCAGAGCCCTGGCCTTAAACCCTGAATTTGTGGTATGTGATGAGCCGGTATCCGCCTTGGATGTATCCATTCAGGCGCAGATTATCAACCTTTTGAAGGATTTACAGGAAAAGTATAAGCTGACCTACCTCTTTATTTCCCATGACTTATCCGTGGTTGAGCATATTGCGGATACGGTGGGGGTAATGTATCTTGGCAATCTGGTGGAGTTCGGAAATACAGAGGATATCTTTTCCAATCCCCTCCACCCCTATACCAAGGCTTTGTTCTCCGCGATTCCCATTCCGGATCCGGAGGTTAAGATGAATCGTATTATTTTGGAGGGAAGTATTCCTTCCCCGGCTAACCCTCCTGAGGGCTGTAAGTTCCACACCCGTTGCAGTCAGTGCATGGAAATCTGCAAGAGCAAGGTGCCGGAAGAGAAGGATATGGGAAATGGGCATAAGGTTTGCTGTCATTTGTATGATGATGGAGCTGTGAAGAATCATCAATAAGGTTTTCTGTGTAATATAGGTC
>CALHIC010000200.1 GCA_938030845.1 uncultured Oribacterium sp.
CTTTGCAAAGCAAAGTGAGCAGTGGTTAACATAAACCACTGCTCAGTCAAGGCGAGGTTAGCGGGAGCGTGCCCCGATTTCAAAGCAATCCTGATAAAAGCGCTTAAAATAAGTTTACTATTCGCATTTCTCTATTTAAACTATTTCTTCTTCGGCATGGAATGTACCGCCTCTCCGAATACATCCTCCAAAGCCTCTCCCACGCCTTCATTGTAGGTTGGGTGAGCTCTCATAGCCTTCAGCAGCTGCTCAACGGTGAAGCCGTTTGCCACAGCATTGCCAAACTCTCCAATCATATCGGTTGCTCTTGCGCACATCATTTGCACACCTACAACCGCATGGCTCTTGCTGTCGGACAGAATCTTGATAAATCCGCGCTCTTCCTTGGAAATCATGGATTTTCCGTTTCCACTCATCATGAACTTACCCACATTGATTTCTAAGCCCTGCTCCTTGGCGATGGCCTCGGTAATTCCAACGGAGGCGATTTCCGGTGAGGTGTAAACGCAACCGGGCACCACATTTAAATCAATGCTTCTCTTGTGTCCCGCCAGCTCCTCCAGGAGGCAAATGCCCTGTGCGGAAGCAAGGTGGGCAAGCTGTAAGCCCTTAATCAGGTCTCCGATGGCATAAACATTGTCCATGGAGGTCTTGAAGTGCTCGTCTACCACTACTCGGCCTCTCTCCATTTCCAGTTCAACTCCTTCTCCGAAGAGTCCCTGGGTATTGGGCACACGGCCCACTGCGCAAAGCACATACTGAGAAGTTACTTTTACCGGCTCATCCTTCTCGGTATAGAAGCAGGAAACTCCCTCTGCTTCCTTTTCCACCTTCTCCACCTTAACGGAGGTATGGATATCGATGCCTCTCTTCTTTAAAATCAGCTTCAAATTCTGGGAAATATCCTTATCCATGTTGGCCAGAATACTGGGCAGAGCCTCCAGAATGGTAACCTTGGTTCCTAAGGAGGCGAAAATGGAGGCAAACTCCACACCGATTACTCCTCCGCCAATGATGCTTAAGCTCTTCGGCACTTCCTGCAACTGGAAGAGCTCATCACTGGTTAATACGCCTTCACTATCCAATCCCGGAATCGGCACTAATGCCGGCTTGGAACCAACAGCTAAAATCACATGCTTTGCCTGATAATTTCCGGCACCCTCTCCACCACTCACAGTAACGGAGCCATCTTTCTCCAGGGTTCCCAGTCCCTTCAGGTAATCAATTCCATTAGACTTAAAGAGCTGCTCCACTCCGCCTACCAGCTTATCGATAATGTCCTGCTTATATTCCAAAATCTTGCCGTAGTCATAGGAAATATTCTCGGCAAAAATACCGTACTCCTTTGCATTTTGCATTTCTCTGTAAAGCTCAGTAGCATGAACCATGGCCTTTGTAGGAATACAGCCTCTGTTTAAGCAGGTTCCTCCCACTCTGTCCTTCTCTACCACAGCTGTCTTAAAGCCCAGCTTTGCAGACTTTAATGCCGCTACATATCCGCCTGGACCGGCTCCTATGATAATCACATCATAACTCATAATTCTTACTCTCCTAATATTTGCTGTCTCACAAGGTTTCCAGAGCAATACCGGCTTAGCTTTCTTTCGCTATTTGCCTTAATTGCTCTCTCCCTTAGCACCCATTTATCTTTTTAGCAAGAAGAGCTGTTACATAAAGACTCCTTCAAAGAAGAACCTAAGCTTTTGCTTGTTTCGATAAAGCTCTTGCTTTTTCAAACAAAACTCTTGTTCACTCTCTCTTTTATCCTTATATAACAGCTCTCTAATCATCGACTTTATTTTACTTTCTTTCGAAATAATGTATCGACTTTTTTGCCTTTATCTCCACTCATAGTGAAGCATCAGTTTTTTTTGCCTTTACTTCCACTCATAACGAAGTACCGGCTCTCTTGCCGCCTTTACTTCATCCAATCTTCCTACCGGAGTAGTTACAGGAGCATCATGAAGCGCCTGTGGGTTGGTCTGTGCTTCCTCATAAAGCTTTCTGAATACAGCCACTGCATCATCCAGGGTTTCTCTGGACTCTGTCTCAGTAGGCTCTACCATCAGGGCTTCATGGACAATTAACGGGAAGTACATTGTTGGTGGGTGCATTCCGTTATCTAACAGAGCTTTGGCAA
>CALHIC010000201.1 GCA_938030845.1 uncultured Oribacterium sp.
CATCAGGAATTGCAGCCGGTACTGGCCCGTTCCGTATCGGAAAATATGTATCTGGGACGCTTCCCGGTGAAAAAGCTGGGACCGATTCAGATGATTGACCATAAGAAGATGAATCAGGATACGGAGAAGTGGTTGTCCGAGCTTGGTTTGTCTTACAATGTGAAGGCGCCTTTGTCCTCCTTATCCATCGGACAGATGCAGATGGTGGAGATTGCCAAGGCGGTTTCTCATGATGCGAAGGTAATTATCTTCGACGAGCCGACCTCTTCTCTTTCCGATAAGGAAGTAGAATTCCTCTTTAAGGTTATGGGAGATTTGAAGAAGAAGGGCGTAGCCATGATTTACATTTCCCATAAGATGGATGAAATCAAGCGGATTTCTGACGACATCACCATCATGCGTGATGGAACCTATGTAGGAACCTGGCCCGCAGAGGATATGACTACAGAGCAGATTATTGCCAAGATGGTGGGTAGAGAGTTAAGCAATATTTATCCGGAGCATCATCACAGCATTGGAGAAACCATTATGGAGGTGGAGGATTTGACCTCTATCCATGAAAAATCCTTCCGGGGAATTTCTTTCTCCATCAAAAAGGGCGAGATTCTGGGCTTCGGCGGACTGGTCGGCGCCCAAAGAACGGAGCTGATGGAAGGAATCTTCGGTATCCGTCATTTGGCTAAAGGAACCATCAAGGTTCACGGTAAAGAAGTGAAGATTAAAAGACCCAGAGATGCCATGGATGCGGGTATCGGTATGATTACCGAGGACCGTCGTGGAAACGGTATTTTCGGCTGTCTTTCCATCAAGGACAATGTGGGTGTTTCGATTTATAAGAAGTATTTAAAGGCAGGAATTATGCTGGACCATCCTTCCATTAATAAGGTGGTGGATGACAATATCAAGCGTCTATCCATCAAGACCCCCAGCATGAAAGAACATATCGGAAATCTTTCCGGAGGAAACCAGCAGAAGGTAATCATTTCCCGCTGGCTGGCAAAAGACCCGGATATTCTGATTATGGATGAGCCCACAAGAGGTATTGATATCGGGGCAAAGCATGAGATTTATGAAATCATGGAAGAGTTGGCAAAACAGGGCAAGGCAATCATTATGATTTCTTCAGAAATGCCGGAGCTTCTGGGTATGGCGGACCGTATCTGCGTAATGTGTAACGGAAAGCTCACCGGAGAGCTGAATCAGCAGGAAGAAATGACCCAGGAAAATGTAATGAACTTTGCTACGATGTTTTAGGGGGAAAGAAAATGGAAAAGACACAAAAACAAAAATTAACGGATTTTCTGATTAATAACGGGGTTATTATCGTTATGTTTATCCTGGTAATTTATACAGGATTGACCACAAAGAACTTTTTGACAGCGGACAACGGAATGAATCTTTTGGCCAATATGTCCTACCGCTTAGTGATTGCCTTAGGAATTGCGGGCTGCGTTATTACCGCAGGTTGTGACCTTTCCGCAGGACGAATGATCGGATTCGGTGCCTGCCTTGCAGGAACCCTTTTGCAAAAGGCGGATTATTCCGGACGTTTCTTCCAGTCCGAGCCCTGGGCTTCCATGGGAAATGGAATTTTGCTTAAGATTAGCCCG
>CALHIC010000202.1 GCA_938030845.1 uncultured Oribacterium sp.
CTTTTCCGATTCATCAGAAAACTCGGTATTGTGCAAGTTTTATTCTTTTCCTAATACGGAATCAGCTACCTCATCAGCCAATTTCTCTAAAGCGCTGCGATCCACGGATGCGGACTTTACAGTAAGAATGTCGCCGATATAACTCATATTCTTCATCTCATCAAAGGCTTTCTTCATCAGCTTACCGCTTTGAGGAGCCCAGCTTCCATTTTCCAAAATAGCAATCTTTCGATTCTGCACATTCAGATTCTTCATGTCGGTAATGAGATTTTCCATCTTCGGAAATAGGTTATTGTTATAGGTTGTTCCCGCAAATACCAGATGACTGGCACGGAAACATTCTGCAATGCAATAGGATACATCCGTCTTGGATACATCGTAGGCTTTGATGTTCTTAACTCCACGAATACCAAGCTCTAATGCAAAATGGTCTACGACGGTTTCTGTATTGCCATAAACGGAATTATACAGAATCACAACAGCCTTCTCTTCCGGAAGATAACGGGACCATTTGTCATATTTATCAATGATAAAAGAAAGGTCTTCCGTCCAAATCGGTCCATGTAAAGGACAAAGCATCTCTACTTCCAGACTTAAGGCCTTTTTTAAAGCCGCCTGGGTTTGAGGGCCGTACTTTCCTACAATATTGGAATAATAACGTCTGGCATCATCCAGAAAATCCTTATCCTTGTATCTTTGCTCGTGGGCAAGGATATTGCCGTTGTTGCAACCGAAAACACCAAAGGCGTCTGCAGAGAATAAGGTCTTGTCCGTCATATCATAGGTAAACATAACCTCAGGCCAGTGTACCATAGGTGCAAAGACAAACTTAAGGGTATGTCTTCCTACAGAAAACTCATCGCCTTCCTTCACTTCCACCTTTCTGTCTGCAGGAATAGTCATCTGATAAAACTGATCCAGCATCTGAAAAGTTTTAGCATTGGAAATAATGGAAAGCTTTGGATATTTTTCGTACAAGTCCTGAATGCTCCCGCAATGGTCCGGCTCCATATGATTAATTACCAGATAATCCAAGGCCTTTCCCGCAAGGGCAAACTCTATATTCTCAATAAAATGACGAGAAACGGTTTGGTCGCAGGTATCCAACAAAACGGTCTTTTCATCCAGTAAAAGATAGGAATTATAGCTTACGCCTCTGTCCAAAGGAAACAAATTCTCAAACAGGTGCAGTCTTCTATCTTCTACTCCAACATATACTAAATCATCTCTAAGTTTTCTGCATGAATACATCTTTTACTCCTCTGATGGCTCGAACTGATCCTTTCCTACACCGCATAAGGGGCAAAGAAAATCTTCAGGAACATCTTCCCAAGCTGTTCCCGCTGCAACATTTGCACTTTCCTCTCCTACTTCAGGATCATAGATATAACCACATACTGTACATACATATTTCTTCATGATATTCTCTCCTTTTTCTTTAAACTTAAGTGTTAAGCTTACGCTCGAAGGGTAGTTTATCATTAGATTGTGCACAAGTCTAGTAATTTTAGGAATTATTTTTGTTTTTCCCTAAAAACAGAAAAGAGAGCTCAAACCATTCTACTATTTCTATACGAAAGTACCATAAATTCAGTTGTTACATAACTGTAAGCCATAAGAAAAGGAGCTTCTTATGAAGCTCCCTTTAATTCTTAGTCCTCTACAGTAATAATCTCGCGCTTATTATAAGAACCACAAGCCTTACAAACTCTGTGAGGCATAACCAATGCACCACACTTAGAGCACTTTACAAGGTTTGTTGCACCCATCTTCCAATTTGCTCTTCTGCTATCTCTGCGGGCTTTGGATGATTTATTCTTTGGACAAATAGACATATTTACACCTCCTGTCTTAACCGAGTTTGAATCGGTGAATTTGGGCTATGCTTTACATTAGAAAAACACACTCGTGTAAAGATACACTAGTTTTCAGTAAAATGCAAGCAAAATCTAAAGGAAAGCGAAAAAATTATGCCTAATTTAAGCTTCAATCAAACGCTTTGTATCTCTTGCGATAGCCAACTCTTCATTGGTAGGAATCAAGAAAATCTTAACCTTGGAATCATCAGTGGAAATTAAACGCTCTTTTCCGCGAACATTGTTTCTTTCCGGATCAATCTTAGCACCAAGATAAGAGAAATACTCATCAATAACAATCTGTCTTGTTACCTTATCATTCTCTCCCACACCTGCTGTAAAGGAAATGGCATCCACACCGTTCATAGCTGCTACATAAGAACCGATATACTTGGCAACTCTGTAACGAAATGCATCAAGAGCTACTTTTGCCATATGATTTCCTTCTTCAGCAGCATTCTCAATGTCACGGAAATCGGAAGAAATACCGGTCATTCCCAATACACCGGACTTCTTATTCAAAATATTTAAAACTTCATCAACAGTTTTATTCTCGTGGTTGGCAATAAACTGGATTACTCCTCCATCGATATCTCCGGAACGGGTACCCATAATCAGACCTTCCAACGGAGTAAGTCCCATGGAAGTATCTACAGCCTTGCCGCCGATAGATGCGGAGATGGAAGCACCGTTACCTAAATGACATACGATAACCTTTGCCTTCTCCGGATCCAAACCGCCGAAACGAATTGTTTCCTGAGAAACGTAGGCATGGCTGGTACCATGGAAGCCGTAACGACGAATCGCGTACTTATCATAGTATTCCTTAGGAATAGCATAGTAATATGCCTTCTCCGGAAGGGTCATACCGAAGGTAGTATCGAAAACCGCTACATTCTTCTTACCGGGAACAACTTTTTCACAAGCCTCAATTCCCATTAAGTTTGCCGGGTTATGTAAGGGGCCTAAGTCAAAGCACTCCCGGATAACTTTCTTTACTTCATCATTTACAATAATACTTTCCGTGAAACGATTGGAGCCATGCAGTACGCGATGTCCGATTGCACCGATTTCATCAACGGACTTAACCACACCATACTCTCCTGTCAGTGCATCAAAAACCAGCTTCACTGCCACAGAATGGTCCGGAAGATCTGTTTCAACCACATAATCTTCTTTTCCGGGAACCTCGTGCTTTAATCTGGAACCGGGAATACCGATTCTTTCGCAAAGTCCCTTGGCCATTACGGTCTCTCCCTCCATATCAATAAGCTGATACTTCAAAGAAGATGATCCACAGTTAATTACTAAAATTTTCATAGTTCCTCCCAATAATTAGTTATTATCGTAAAGTTGACACTGCACTGCAGTAATCGCAACAACACCTACAATATCGGCAACATTACATCCACGGGATAAGTCATTAACCGGTCTTGCAATTCCCTGAGTCATAGGTCCATAAGCTTCAGCCTTTGCCAATCTCTGCACAAGCTTATAGCCGATGTTTCCTGCATCTAAATCCGGGAAAATCAAAGTATTGGCATGACCTGCCACCTTGGAGACGGGAGCTTTTAACTTGGCTACGGATTCAACCAAAGCGGCATCCAACTGTAATTCTCCATCCACTAAAAGATTCGGATTATTCTCTTTCACAATCTTGGTAGCATCCTGTACCTTGGTAACCTCTTCATGCTTTGCAGATCCCATGGTGGAGTAAGACAGCATAGCCACCTTAGGCTCCGCCCCTACCAAGAAACGGAAGGACTCTGCGGAAGACTCTGCAATTGCTGCCAGTTCTTCAGGAGTCGGGGTTTGATTTAAACCGCAATCAGAGAAGACAAAGGTTCCCTTCTCTCCGTATTCACAATCAGGAACAACCATAACAAAGAAAGCGGAAACAAGCTTTGTGCCCGGCTTGGTCTTTAAGATCTGAAGAGATGGACGGAGGGTATCCGCGGTAGAGTGGTTCGCTCCGGAAACCAAACCGTCAGCCTCTCCCTTCTTAACCATCATAACACCAAAATAGGTGTTGCTTTCTGTCAGCAGCTTTCTTGCCTCTTCTTCCGTCATCCCCTTTGACTTTCTAAGTTCTACCAGGGTAGAAACATATTCGTCTAACTTGGCATAAGTCTTCGGGTTCACAATTTCAATACCGGAAAGGTCTACTCCCCAGGCTTTGGCATCTTTCTCCACCTGCTCCTTCTCTCCAAGAAGAATCAAGCGGGAAAATCCCTCTTTCTGAATCTGCTCTGCCGCCTGAAGAACTCTCTTGTCTTCAGATTCCGGTAATACGATGGTCTTCTGCTTTGCCTTTGCTTTTGCTTTTACATCCTCAATAAATGACATATTCTCTCCTTTTTCTGACATGATAAAACTCTTCCTTGCCATTATAGCAAAGGAAGAGAGAGTAAAAAAGGGAAGTTCTAAAGAACATTGCATATTTTTGTATACTATATCCAATATCCTTCCCTTTTAATTAAACATATTTTAGTATTTTTCGAAACGTTCCAGAGGAACAACCATAATGGTTGCGCCGCCAATCTCCACATTCATGGGCATGGTGGTGTAATTCATCAGACTGGAACCGGAAACATAGGGCATGTTTACAGTGATTTCCTGACGACTTCCGCTTTGCTGTTTAATGATATCAATACACTGCTCCAGCTGTTCGTCCTGAAGGGCAATCATTAAAGTAGTGCTTCCCTTTCTTAAAAAGCCACCAGTCGTAGATAGCCTGGTTACCGTAAAGCCTTCCTGCATTAAAGCGGAAGTTACATCATCTTCATTATCATTCCGTATTATGGCATAAACCAGCTTCATTCTTACTACCTCCTTATTATCTCTATACTATCACAATTTTATGAACTTTTCACGTCGTTCTTCTCTTCCTGTCAGGTAGATTTCCTGAAATAATTGTCCCGCAAATAAATCCCACTTCATCAGCCTTATATTTTCCCATTCAGGATGCTCCTTCAGAGCATTTCCTAATCGAAAAATGCTGTTTGGAGGAAGGTGAGACAGCAAATCTCTCCCTAAGCTGCTTGCGGCTAAAATTCTGTAATAGGGAGAGACTTTATCCAATTCTCCCCTTGCCTCCTCTTCTCTTATATCCAAAAGAATATGGAGTAGAGACCTGCTTACTCTGCTATAAGTATAATTTTTCCCTTTAAGATATTGAATCCACTGCGTAAAAGGAAGTTTTTTCGCAAAAGAAGCTTCTATTCTATTTGCCAGTTCCGAAGATACATCCCAAAAAGAATCCAAAGCAATATTATCTCTTTTTAATTCCATTAAACGATAGCGAAGAAAAGGATAGAGCTTCTCCGCTTCTGTATAGCAACGGTGATCACAATCCTTTCCGCAGCTTTCCCGAATATCCTTCCGGATGCTGTGGGCGGAAGCAAGGTGCAAGTTTCTCCAAATTATTCCCACCTCCATAGAAGAATGAAGTCTCTCTAAAGCCATTAAGTAGGAAATTCCCAAACCGTCATTGGCCAAAATTTTCCCCGTAAAAAAAGCTTCCAAAGCTATTTCTCTCGCCCTGGGATAAGAATTTCCCTTTGCCATAAATTCCTTTAATTGTTTTTGATATTCCTTTTCCTGACCCTCTTTCTCTCGAAGAAAAAACTTTGCAAGGCTTCTAAGCCTATTTAAATCGTAGGATTCCGAGCCGAAAACCAATATATCCACAAAGGATAGCTCTTCCAAAATCTTAATGGCTCCGTAAGCAAAATATTCACTGGATGCCAGGGAATAAAGAACCGGCAGTTGGATAACAAGGTCTATTCCCTTGTTTACCGCCTTCTCTGCCCTTTCAAATTTTGAAAAAAAAGCAGGTTCTCCCCTTTGTACAAAGTCTCCAGACATTACCGTTACAATATACTCCGCCTGAAAATCCTGACGAATCCCTTGGAGTAAGTATTCATGTCCCTTATGAAAGGGGTTAAACTCACTGACTACACCGGCTACCTT
>CALHIC010000203.1 GCA_938030845.1 uncultured Oribacterium sp.
AATAACAGTATATTTAGCAAAAGAATATATGGGTGAGTCTTTCATGTCACGTTCGCAGGCAAGAAGAATATTGTTAAATGCTGAAAAGTTTAGAATAATATTTTTAGATTTTTCTGAAGTGGATATAATAGGTCAGGCATTTGCAGATGAGATTTTCAGAGTTTATATAAATAAGAATCCCGATATTCAGATTATACCTATAAATGCTAATGCTGAGGTTGATTTTATGATAAAAAGAAGTCAAAGATAATAACAAAACATTCAAATAAAAAATATATTTAGAGAAGGAGAGAGGATACTATGTTAAAAGAAAAGATAATTTTAGACTGCGATCCGGGACATGATGATGCGATTGCAATAATGGTGGCAGGACTACATGAAAAATTGGATTTATTAGGAATAACAGTAGTTGCAGGAAACCAGACTTATGAAAATGTAACAAATAATGCATTGAGAATATGCGATTATTTTGGATTTGATACAACACGTGTGTATGGTGGAGTAAAAGGTCCGCTTGTAAGAGAACAGGTTATTGCAAGTGATTTTCATGGAGAAACAGGTCTGGATGGGATAAAATTACCTGGTACAGAAAGAAAGATTGAAAAAAAGCATGCAGTGAATTTCATAGTAGATACACTTTTAAATAGTGAAGAGCAAGTTACACTTGTTCCTGTTGGACCTTTGACAAATATTGCAATGGCATTGAGACTTGAGCCTGAAATAAAAGGGAAAATTAAAAGAATAGTTCTTATGGGTGGAAGCTGTGGTGCCGGAAATCATACTCCTTATGCTGAATTTAACATATATGCCGATCCTGAAGCAGCTCATATTGTATTTTCATCAGGAGTACCAATTGTAATGATGGGGCTTGATATTACAAATAAAACAATGCCTGATGCTGAAATTGTAAATAAAATTCAGGCTACAAATACAAAAGCAAGCGACTTCTTATATCAAAGTCTGCATTTCCCAAAAAGATATGATGAAAATGGGAATTTTATCTATCATACATTACATGATGTTGTGACATTGGCTTATCTTATAGATGAAAGCATTGTTGAACTGGAAAAGGTAGAATGCAGAGTTGAAATCAAAGATTCTGAAAAGTACGGTCAGACAGTGTGCAGCAGCTGTAACTGTGAAAATAAAGAAAATCAAAAAGGTAATATTATTATGGCAGGAAAGAAAATTAATTTGGAAAAATTCTGGAATCTTCTATATGAAATAATAAAAATGTACTAATTTTATGGAGCTAATATAGTAGCTTTTTTATAATAAATATTGCTTATAATGAATTATTCTACTTTACCTTTACGCTTTCGCTTCCATATTATGAGAGCGTAAAAGTAAAGTATTATAATGTAGCTAGATGAAAAACATTCTTAACAACACTTCAACAAAATTTCGCCGAAGTCTAAAATCCCAATTCCTCATTCACCAAAATCACATGAATACGATCTGTATGGCGAGAAAAGCGGGTAATTAAAATCTGACAGCAGATGGTATCCGGAGATTTACAATCCGAGCACTTTCCCGTTACCTTACAGGGTGTTTTAATATCAAACCTTTGGGTATTGGTGGGAGCCGCCACGTTTCTGGCTCTCTTCATAGCGCTATCCAGATCAGGACAAATCTTCTGTATCCCCACAATAAACACCACCTTCTTCGGTCCCTGGGCAATACAGGATACTCGATTGGAATTCCCGTCAATATTTACCAGAACTCCATCATCCGTCATGGCATTTGCACTGGCTAAGAAAACATCCGCATCATAGGCCGCAAGCAGTGCCGCCCTTGGCTCCATTTGACTTCTATCAATAAAATTGTATTCCCCTTCCTTTAAGGCAGACACAAGCCCGATTTCAATAGCGCTCATACAACCGCCCATGGAAATGCTGCTGCCCTTGGGAATCAGGTCTAAAGCCAGCTTCAAAGCCTCTTCCTTATCCTTGGCATAATAGCCTGTCATATTTCGAGACTTTAAGCCCTTAATAACCGTTTCCGCCAGTAACTCATTCCTCTTCTTTCCGTAAATATCCATAAGCACTCCTTCCAATAAGACTCAACAGAATATTTTTAGCACGAGTTCCCAAGCTTTTCAAGAGAGCTAGACAATCTGAGCTCGTCGGTACTTGGCGAAAACGAGCGAAGCGAAGTTCGAGCTTAGTACCGCTACGGAAGCGAAGTTAACGAAGGCATGTATACCGAAGAATCCCCCTTAGACTCATGCTATAAAACATAGCACAATAGTTTTTCAATAGATTTTTTACAGGGAATTCGGGAAGCAAAAAGCCGATGGGGGATTTTGAAGTAGACAATCTGAGCTCGTCGGTACTTAGCGAAAACGAGTGAAGCGAAGTTCGAGCTTAGTACCGCTACGAAAGCGAAGTTAGCGAAAGCGTGTCTACCGAGAAATCCCCCTCGGCTTTTTGTTATATCAATTTCTATTTTAAAACTACGAGGCTATGGCTTAAGCATCCCTCAGTCTTGCCCCCTTCTCCTCCAATGCCTTCAAAAGACTATTGGTACATCCTACAATCTCCTGTTCGGTAAGAGTGTGGTCCTTGGCTCTGATGCTGACCTTATAGGACATGGACTTGTAGCCCTCCTGTACCTGTGCTCCCACATAGATATCGAAGAGTTCAATCTTCTCCAAAAGCTCTCCTGCTCCCTTACGGATAGCCTCCTCCAAGTCGCCGGCCATCATATTTACCGGTACTAAAAGAGAGAAGTCACGTGTAACCGCCGGGAACTTTGCCACCGGCTTATACTTCCTGAAGTCTCCGGACAGAGGATATAGAGCCTCTAAATCCAGAATAGCCACATAAGCCTTTTCCTTCATATCAAAGTTCTGCAATACCTCCGGATGAATTTCTCCCAAGGAGCCTAAAAGCTTTCCTTCGTAAGAAATATTTGCCTTTCTTCCCGGATGGTAAAATGCCTTTTCGCAATCTTTATCATAGTGGAAATTTCCCTGCAAGCCGGATTGACGAAGCAGTTCCTCCACCTCTCCCTTTAAGCTGAAGAAGTCACCCTCTCCTGCAAATCCAAGGGTTAAGGTCATTCTCTCCTCCGGAAGCTCTGTCAAGGGAAGATCCTTGGGAATATAAATTTTAGCCATTTCGAAAAGCTTGGCATTCTTATTCTTGTGATGCTCATTTAGGCTTAATGCCTGTAACATTCCCGGTACAGAGCTGGTTCTCATAACGGAGAAGTCCTCTCCCAATGGGTTGGCAATGGTAATCTGCTGCCACTCCATAGCGTCCTTAGGGAATAAAAGCTTCTCATAAACCTTCTTGGACTCAAAGGAATAGAAATAGCTCTCGGAATAACCCAAAGCCTCAGCCAAATGACGAAGCTTCTGATTTAACTGTAAATCTTTAGCCTTGCCTCCCACGGTAGCAGCCTTTGGCAGGGTGCTGGGAATCTTGTCATAGCCGTAAAAACGGGCAACTTCCTCCGCAATATCCGCCATTCTCTCCAAGTCCTGTCTAAAGCTTGGGATAAGAAGGGATAGCTCCTCCCCATTTGCACCGTTCTTTACCTCTACGGAAATCTCCAAGGCAGTCAAAATCTTCTTCATTTCCTCTCCGGAAAGAGAAAGTCCCAAAAGATTGTTGATGTCAAATACGGAAACTGTAAGCTTGGTATCCTCCCGCTTTTCAGGATAGCAGTCCAACATTCCTCCCACTACCTCTCCGGCTCCCAGTTCTTCATTCAAGGTACAAGCTC
>CALHIC010000204.1 GCA_938030845.1 uncultured Oribacterium sp.
TCGTTTGTTTGAAAAAGAAAAAAGATTCCTGAAATATCACCGGGGAATAGATATTTTCAATGGTTTGTGCCTAAGGAGCTTCCTGATTTGCTCCCAAGCAGCATTTTCCGATGTCGGACTGTAGAGCTTTCTTCCTTGAAAATGTAGCTATCCCTTTTTGTGATTTTTCATAGAAATCTTTCCTGTTTTTTCAAAAAGATAAAAAATCCTATAACAAGAATCTGGACTGTATTGTAACACCCTGTAAAGTGCTTGTCTATATTTTGACAATGCGCCAAAAATTAGACAAGTTCACGGAAATTTCTAAAAATAAAGGAAAAACCTTGGAAATATTAAAATGGCTTTTTGGCAAAAAATCCAGTAATATCAAGGTTGTAGGAAGATGCAAGGATAAGCTGTAACGGAACGGATTTTTGCCAGTCAGTACAAAAATTTAGATTATCTAAAAAATATTTTTGTTAAATCTATGACAGAAGCACCAAAAAAGCTTGGCAAAAACTGTGAATAGACTCCAGAAATGGGGAATTTTATACTTAGACAAAGCCATTCCGGAGGAAGAAGGCCTTGTATTTTCGTAACCAATGGATGCATTTGCAAACAGTCAGGAGGGTTTCCATGCGTGCAGTAGGGAAAGATAAGATTCGTGTTGATGCCTATGGAAAAGTCACAGGCGAAGCAAAGTATACTGCGGACTTAGAGCCGAAGAATATTTTGCACGGTAAGGTTTACCATGCCACTATCGGAAATGGTTTGGTAAAGAGCATTGATACCAGTGAGGCGGAGAAGGTACCGGGAGTCGTGAAGATTCTTACCTGTTTTGATGTGCCGGATATTCAATTCCCTACAGCAGGACACCCCTGGTCTGTGGAGAAAGCCCACCAGGATATCTGTGACAGAAAGCTTCTGAATCAAAGAGTCCGGATTTACGGAGATGACATCGCCTGCGTTATTGCGGAAAATGAAGTTGCCTGTGACCAGGCTCTTCGTCTTTTGAAGGTGGAGTACGAGGAGTACCCTGTTATGACCACCGTGGAAGAGGCATTGGCGGAGGGAGCCCAGGCGCTTCATCCGGATCTTCGGAAGGACAATGTGATCGTTCATAGCCACATGACTATGGGAGAGAAGGACTATACCTTTGAGGAAGGTCTTAAGAAGGCTAAGGAAGAGTACGGAGAGGAAAATATCTTCACCTACGAGCAGGTGTATGATACGCCGAAGATTTCTCACTGCCATATCGAGCTTCCGGTGTCCTTTGCCTATGTGGATGTGAATGACAAGATTACCATTGTTTGCTCCACACAGATTCCCCATATCGTTCGTTTATATACAGCCATGGCTCTTGGGGTTCCTGCAGGAAGAGTTCGTATTATTAAGCCTTATATCGGCGGCGGATTCGGTAACAAACAGGACGTATTGTATGAGCCGTTAAATGCCTACATGTCCATGCAGGTGGGAGGAAGACCGGTGCGTTTGGAGATTTCCCGTGAGGAGACCATTTACGGCACCAGAACCAGACACCAGATTACCGGACATACCAAGGCTGTGGTAACAAAGGACGGACAGATTCTGAGCAGAAAGATGGAAGCCTTTGCCAACAACGGAGGTTACGCTTCCCACGGCCACGCTATCTGTGCAAACTGCGGAAATGTCTTCAAAGAATTATATATTGATAAGATTGGTACAGAGGTAGACTGCTGGACCGTTTATACCAACGCTCCTACTGCAGGCGCTATGAGAGGATACGGCATTCCCCAGTCTGTATGGATTACCGAGTGCTTAACCGATGATTTGGCAAGAAAAATCGGAATGGATCCTCTGGAACTTCGTTTAAAGAACTGTATTCCTGCAGGCTTTAAGGATCCGCACAATGGCATTACCTTCCATTCTTATGGATTAAAGGATTCCATGATGAAGGGTGCGGAACTTGCAAACTGGAAGGAGAAGAGAGCAGAGTACGATAAGCCTCAAAGCGGAGACAAGAGAAGAGGTATCGGTATGGCGATTTTCTGCTATAAGACCGGTGTTCATCCTATCGCTTTAGAGACTGCTGCGGCTCGTATGGTATTGAACCAGGACGGTTCCTGCCAGCTCTTTATGGGGGCTACGGAAATCGGACAGGGTGCGGATACCGTATTTACCCAGATGGCTGCGGAGACCTCCGGCATTCGCTATGAGGAGATCTACATTGGATCTACCCAGGATACAGACACCTCTCCCTTCGATAC
This sequence comes from uncultured Oribacterium sp., assembly GCA_938030845.1. Taxonomy (GTDB): domain Bacteria; phylum Bacillota; class Clostridia; order Lachnospirales; family Lachnospiraceae; genus Oribacterium. The sequence continues at coordinate 2,226 of CALHIC010000204.1, forward strand.
AGGAGCTTATGCTTCCCGCCAGACCTATGTTTCCGGTATGGCTTGTAAGAAGGTGGCAGGAGAGTTTAAGGATCGCATCTTAGACTATGCGGAATATATGTTAAACAATGCGGTGCAGGATTTCTCCAAGACCGTATATGTGGAAGAGGTTACTACAGCGGCAAAGAAGATTCGTAAGCTTCTCTCTGTTTCCGAAGAGACTAAGATTACCAAGGATGCCTTGGATCTTGTGGATTCTCAGATTGTAGAAAAGAAGAGCGGAACCCCCTTACTGCCTCTTGCTATTTTGGCGGACACTGCCTTCTATTCTTTGGATAAGTCTGTACATATTGCTGCGGAATGTACCAACCACTGTAAGAGCAATACCTTCTCCTCCGGTGTATGCTATGCCGAGGTAGAGGTGGACATCCCATTAGGTCTGGTGGAGATTTTACGAATCGTGGAAGTACATGATTCCGGAAGAATCATTAACCACGATACCGCTAAGGGACAGGTTCACGGCGGAATGGCACAGAGCCTTGGCTTCGGCTTATCCGAGGACTTACTGGTAGATCCGAAGACCGGAAAGGTTTTAAATGCCAACCTCTTAGACTTTAAGATTCCTACCGCTATGGACGTTCCCGATTTGGAAGTGGATTTCGTAGAGCTGGAGGATCCTACCGGCCCCTATGGCAATAAGTCCTTGGGAGAGCCTCCTGTTATTGCAGCAGCTCCTGCAGTACGAAACGCTATTTTACAGGCTACCGGTGTTGCTATGAATGTGGCTCCTATGACCAGCCAAAGACTCACGGATGCCTTCCGTGAGGCAGGATTAATTAAGACAATCTCTGTAGACTAAGGAAGAAAAGCGATAGGGAGGGCTTCCTCCCTATGCCGATTTCTTCTCAAGATTGTATAGAACATAGAGGACAGGAGCTCCTGTTTTGGCCGGGGCTTCCGTCCGTAAAACACAAGAGTGATATTTATCTTTATGGTAAAGGAGAGGATAAAGACATGTTTGATTTACAGGGATTTCATGAAGCAAAGGATGTAGCGGATGCGGTGCAGGCCTTAACTGCCAATCCCAATGCGGAAATCATTTCCGGCGGAACCGATGTATTGATTCGTGTTCGTGAGGGAAAGGATGCGGGGAAAGCGCTGGTATCCATTAAAAATATCGAAGAAATAAAGGGCGTAAAGCTTTTGGACAACGGAGACCTTTTCATTGGGGCAGGAACAAGCTTTACCCATTTGACCAATGACCCTCTGGTACAAAAGCATATCCCCATGCTGGGAGAGGCCGTGGACACCGTTGGAGGTCCCCAGATTCGAAATATGGGAACCATCGGCGGAAACATCTGTAACGGAGCAACCTCCGCAGACTCCGCAGCAGGCATGCAGGTTTTAAATGCCATTGTCTGCCTGACAGGCCCCAATGGGGAGAGAAGAGTTCCGGTTTCCGAGTTTTACACCGGCCCGGGAAAGACTGTCCGTGAGCAAAATGAAGTTTGTACCGGCTTCTTGATTAAGAAGGAAGATTACGAAGGCTTCAGCGGAAAATACATTAAGTACGGAAAGAGAAAAGCAATGGAGATTGCCACTCTGGGCTGTGCGGTAATGGTAAAGCTGGACAAAGAGAAGAAGCATTTTGAAGAGGTGAGACTGGGCTACGGTGTAGCGGCTCCTACCCCCATTCGTTGCCCGAAGGCGGAGGAAAGCCTGAAGGGCGCCTCTTGCACCGATACGGATAGAATTGAAAATTATGTAAACATCGCCCTGACAGAGGTTCGTCCCAGAAGCTCCTGGAGAGCTTCCAAGGAGTTCCGTTTACAGGTGATTTCAGAGTTGGCAAAGCGTGCTTTAAAGGAAGCCATTGTTTTACAAGGAGGACAGGTCAATGCTTAAAATTATTCATTTTAAGGTGAATGGAAGAGATGTGGAACTGGCTGTAGACGAGAGAGAGTCTCTCCTGGATGCCCTGAGAGTGCGTCTTGACTTAACTTCCGTAAAGAAGGGCTGTGAGGTAGGAGAGTGCGGTGCCTGCACCGTTTTGGTAAACGGAGAGGCGGTGGACAGCTGTATCTACCTGGCGATGTGGGCTGACGGAAAGTCCGTTCTTACCGTAGAAGGTCTTAAGGGACCAAACGGAGAGCTGAATCCGGTTCAGACCGCATTTATTGAAGAAGCTGCAGTACAGTGCGGATTCTGTACTCCCGGACTGATTCTCACCGCTGTGGAGATTGTGGGAACAGGAAAGGACTATACCAGAGACGAGTTAAGAAAGCTCATTTCCGGACATTTATGCCGTTGTACAGGTTATGAAAATATTTTAAATGCCGTAGAAAGAGTAGTGAAGGAAAATCTTCAGAAAGCAAACTAAAAAATATTTTGGTTTTTGCCTAAAAAATTGTTAGGCAAATCGCACAAAAGTTTTTGCTCTCTTTTGGAAAAAAGGGAAGTCTTTGCGGTGAGGGTGGCAACTCTCACCGCTTTCGTTTATAATCTTATTGTTAATTTGTAAACGACATAATTATTTTTTAGATTCCAGGAGCGACCTAAAAAATAAAGAGATATCCTGCAGGAGTACAGATTGCGATAAGCAAGCGAAGGCTTTTCAAAACAATGAAAAGCTTAGTCGATAAGAAAAGGAAACATTCCTTTATCTGCATTGGCTTAGGAGAGAGTAAAAAGGGAAGAGGATACCTTCGTCGCTATATTGAGTTTAGGAATTAGGAGATGCTTATGGAAGAGATGGATGTATTTCGTTTTATTGTAAACGGAAAAGAGGTGGAAACAAAGGAAGATAAGCCTTTGCTTCGTTTTCTTCGTGATGATTTAAAGTGTAAGTCCGTAAAAGACGGTTGTAGTGAAGGCGCCTGCGGTACCTGTACCATTTTGATTGATGGAAAGGCTGTACGTTCCTGTATTTTGTCTACCAAAAAGGCAGTGGGAAAGAACATTGTTACCGTTGAGGGGCTGAGCCTTCAGGAGAAGGAAGCCTATGTCTATGCCTTTGGACGTGCCGGTTCCGTACAGTGCGGATTCTGTATTCCCGGTATGGTGATGAGCGCCAAGGCTTTAATTGACGTGAACCCGAAT
>CALHIC010000205.1 GCA_938030845.1 uncultured Oribacterium sp.
GGAAACGCCCTCCGCATTTACTGTCCAGGTAAGTTCATCTCCCTTCTCTTTTATACTCTGTACAAGTGTAAGAGGAAATTCCACCACTGTACCCGCGGATTCCTGCGCTCTTTTTTCTGCCAAAGCAAAGAAGCTGTCCCTGTCTTTTACCACATCGGAAAATGCCAGTCGTTTTCCGCTTTTACTATCAAAATTCACAGAATAGTACTGATACTCACTTCCGCTTCCGGTGTAATCTGTGGACTTGGAATTTAAAATGCTGACGATGCTTTTGTCTGCGCGAATAACATCACTATTGGTCTTTACTTCAGGAGTATTTCCTAAGTAGTTCGCCACATTCCTTTTGGCTTCTTCTGAAGTATTAGCGATATTTACCAGTTCCGCAAAATCCTTTTGATATAGATCTTCTACTTCCTTGTTATAATCTTCAAAGGCCTTTCTCAGGGCATTAAATTCCTCACCCTCTTCCTTCAAGTGTAACTTAGTGCTTTCTATACTATAAAGATAATGATAGTTTGCATCCGTGTGCCTTTCTCCGATTTCTTCTAAAAGGATATGGGGCATTCCTATAATCGTGCTTTCATCTTGTGCTTCTTTTTCTTCCCCGCTGTCCTTTTGCGCCTCCTGTGAATCGCCGGCTTCTGCCCCTGTTTTGTCCGTCCCGCCAGCTTCTTTTTCTGCCTTTGCACAAGACAGGAAAATAAAGCTAAGAAGAAGGAATAATACTAAAAGTAGTTGTTTTTTTGCTTTCATTTCGTCCTCCTTGCCTTTTCTCTTTAAGAGATTTTACTTATCGTCTCTGTTTTTGTTCCGTACTATTTAAACATTAATTTTTACTATCTTATCATACTTTGTTTTCGTTTCAATATGATTTGAAGAGTAGATGGAACGTCAGAGCGTATAGGGACTGGAAGCAACTTAGTTGCACCGGCAACGAAGGCAAGGAAGATGGATTTTATATATACTTTTTCAGTTCTCCATACCCCTCTTTTTCCATTTCCTCATAGGGAATGAAGCGGACAGAAGAGGAGTTAATGCAGTAGCGCAGGCCTCCCAGTTCTCTTGGACCGTCATTAAAGACATGTCCCAGATGATAGTCTCCCCCTTGGGAACGGACTTCTATTCTTCGCATTCCCAGACTATCATCCTCCAGATAGCGGATTACTTCTCCGGCAATGGGCTTTGCAAAGCTGGGCCATCCGCAAGAGGAGTGAAATTTGTCTTTGGAGGAAAATAACGGTTCTCCGGTGGCTCTATCCACATAAAGCCCTTTAGCATTTGTATCCCAATAAACATTTTCAAAGGGACGGTCCGTG
>CALHIC010000206.1 GCA_938030845.1 uncultured Oribacterium sp.
TATTTATGATTTACGAGGGCATGGAGCAAATCTAACGACTTTTTGTAGCTACAGTGTGAGGGAAGGAAAGGATTTGGCAGAAATAGTACATTTTTTTCAGGCAAAACTGGGAAGCAATGCGGAGATTGGCTTGCATGGAGAATCTCTTGGAGCTGCCACAACAATTGCCTCATTGAAAGATGTACAAAATGTTTCCTTCGCTGTAGCTGACTGCGGTTTTTCCGATATTGAAAATGTTTTAGAGGAAATCTGGCGGTACAGTCACATTCCAACAGCTATCGGCCCGGTTATGAACCAATATGCCAAGCTTCATTTCGGTATTCCTATTTCTGCCATGCGCCCCATCGACTCTTTGGCAAAAAATCAGGTGCCTATCCTTTTTATCCATGGAGAAGCTGACCAATACATTTTGCCGGCAAATAGTGAAAGAATGTATGAAGCTACCAAGGGGAATAGAGATTTGTTGTTGGTACCAAAGGCAGGTCATGCGGAATCGGTTTTTGTAAACAAAAGCCTCTATACAGAAAAGCTGAAAGACTTTTTGTCCTCCCTTGCCTCATAGCCCTAAGTACTGTATAATTTCTAAGATTGTGTGGAGAGGGTATTGCAGGCCTTCTTGCTTTATGAGTACCTTACTGATTTTGCCGTGCTTAGTAAGGGTATTTCAAAATTTTTATACTGCATAAAGGGAGATTGTATGAAGAAATATGGTGTTAACGAATTAAGAAAAATGTTTTTAGCCTATTTTCAGGAGAAGGAACATTTGGTAATGAAAAGCTTTTCCTTGGTTCCCCATAATGATAATAGCTTATTGTTAATCAACTCCGGAATGGCGCCTTTAAAGCCTTATTTTACCGGTCAGGAAATTCCGCCTAAGAGAAGAGTGGCTACCTGCCAGAAGTGCATCCGTACAGGCGATATTGAGAATATTGGAAAGACTGCAAGACATGGTACCTTTTTTGAGATGCTGGGCAATTTCTCCTTCGGAGATTACTTTAAGTCCGAGGCATTACATTTTGCCTGGGAATTTTTGACAGAGAGAGTAGGTCTTGAGAAGGATCGTCTTTATCCCAGTATTTACTTGGAGGATGAAGAGGCTTTCAAGGTATGGAATGAGGAAATCGGTATTCCTGCAGATCGTATCTATCGCTTTGGAAAGAAGGATAACTTCTGGGAGCACGGTGTAGGTCCCTGCGGTCCCTGTTCCGAAATCTACTATGACCGTGGAGAGAAATACGGTACAGGCCCTGAGGATGTGATGGGAGGAGAGGGAGATCGTTTCTTAGAGGTTTGGAACGTGGTATTCTCCCAGTTTAACAATGACGGTCAGGGCAATTACACCGAGCTTATTCAGAAGAACATTGATACCGGAATGGGACTGGAACGTCTTGCGGTAGTTTGTCAGGATGTACCCTCTTTGTTTGACGTGGATACCAACCAGGCCATGATGACAGAGATTGAAAGTCTTTCCGGAAAGAAGTATCTGGAGGATAAGACTGCGGATGTTTCCTTCCGTATTATTGCCGACCATGTAAAGAGCTGTACCTTTATGGCTTCTGACGGTATTATGCCTTCCAATGAGGGAAGGGGCTACGTTTTCCGTAGATTGTTAAGAAGAGCGGCAAGACATGGACGCATTTTAGGTATTCCCGCAGGAAGTCTTTCCAAGCTTTCCGAAAAGGCTATTGCCTTGTCTTCTGACGGATATCCCGAGCTTTCCGAGAAGAAGGATATGATTCTTCGGGTTATTTCCGAGGAAGAGGATCGTTTCAACAAGACTATTGATAACGGTCTTGCCATTTTACAGGGCTTAAAGGAAGATTTACAGAAAAAGGGAGAGAAGCTTCTTTCCGGAGAAGATGCCTTCCGTCTTTACGACACTTACGGTTTCCCTCTGGATTTAACCAAGGAAATCTTAGAGGATAGTGGAATTACCGTAGATGAAGAGGCCTTCCAGCAGGCGATGAAGGTGCAAAGAGAAACTGCAAGAGCGGCAAGAAAGAGCACCAACTACATGGGAAGAGATGACATTTACCAGAATCTGGATGCCTCTTTAAAGACAGAGTTTGTGGGATACGATACTCTGGAATGTGAAGGAAAGGTTACCGCATTGGTATACCTTGCGGACAATGGAGATGAGGATGAAATTCGTCCTTCCGTTGAGGCGGGAAATCGTGCCGCAGTAATTACCGACCGCAGCCCCTTCTATGGAACCATGGGTGGACAGCAGGGAGATCAGGGAAAGATTTGTTCCGGAACTTCCGTATTCACGGTAGAAGAAACGATTCACTTACAGGGTGGAAAACTGGCTCACTTGGGAACTGTAGAGCAGGGAGGTTTTTCCGTAGGAGATACCGTGACTTTAACGGTAGATGCCAAGAAGCGTGCTTTAACCGCCAGAAACCATACCGCAACCCACCTTTTACAGAAAGCTCTGAAGGAAACTTTGGGAAGCCATGTAGAACAGGCGGGAGCTTACTATGATGACAAGCGTCTTCGTTTTGACTTTACACATTTCACCGCCTTGACCAAAGAAGAACTTGAGAAGGTTGAGAATTTGGTCAATGAAGAAATCGCCAGAGGCGATGTGGTTCTAACACGGGAAATGCCCATTGAAGAAGCTAAAAAATCCGGTGCCACCGCATTATTCGGAGAAAAGTACGGTGATACCGTAAGAGTGGTTTCTGTAGGAGATTTCTCCATTGAGCTTTGCGGAGGAACCCATGTAGAGAATTCCTCCTCTATCCAGGCCTTTAAGATTCTTTCCGAGCAGGGTGTTGCTGCCGGAGTCAGAAGAATTGAAGCCATTACTTCCCAGAACCTCTTTGATTACTTCCACCATGAGGAGGAACTCTTAAAGAGTCTTAGCGGAAAGTTAAAGGCAGATCCGGAGCATTTATTGGCCAGGGTAGAGAGTTTAGAGAAGGAATTAAAGGAAAGCCGTTCCCAGTGTGAACAGTTAAAGGCGAAGCTGGCCAATGCGGAAGTGGAAGACTTGGCAGTGGTAGAATACAAGGATTGTTCTTTGGTTGCCGCCAATATTCCGAGAATGGACAGAAATGCCCTTCGAAATCTGGGAGACAGCTTAAAGGATAAGCATAAGAATGCCTTTATCCTTCTGGCCTCTGTAGAAGACGGAAAGCCGATTCTTATGGCTACAGCCGCAGACGCTGCGGTAAAGCTCGGTGCTCATGCCGGAAATCTGATTAAAGAGATTGCTCCTATCCTTGGAGGTGGGGGAGGCGGTAAGCCTCAGATGGCTCAGGCCGGCGGCAAGGACAGCGCAAAGCTGGAGGAAGCTTTAAAGCAGTCTTTAGAGAGCATGAAGAAACAGCTTGGCTAAGGAAAAAGCTCCGGGTAAAAAATAGCTTTAGTTCTAA
>CALHIC010000207.1 GCA_938030845.1 uncultured Oribacterium sp.
CCTGCATCACGTATTCTCTTCCTTCCATACGCACAAGTCCCTTTTCTCTTGCCGCAGAAAGAGAACCGTTATCCAGCAAATCCTTGTAATTTACCACTTCCGCCTTAATAAAGCCTCTTTCAAAGTCGGTGTGAATCTTTCCTGCCGCCTGAGGTGCCTTGGTTCCCTTCTTGATTGTCCAGGCTCTGGTCTCCTTCTCCCCTGCTGTAAGGTAGGACATCAGTCCAAGAAGAGAATAGGAAGCACGAACGATCTTATCTAAACCGGACTCACTTAATCCAAGGGACTCCAGATACTCTCCCTTTTCCTCCTCGGAAAGCTCGGAAATCTCCTGCTCAATCTGGGCGGAAATCACGAAGCTTTCAGAATGGTTCTTCTTCGCATACTCCCGAACCCTTGCCACATGAGGATTGCTTTCTCCATCATCCGCAAGACTTTCCTCCGCCACATTGCAGGCATAAATCACAGGCTTTCTGGTAAGAAGCCCGATGCTGTCCAGTAAAGCTCCCTCTTCTTCGTCTGTTTCAAAGTTGATGGCAAGCTTTCCCTCTTCCAGATGAGCATGCAGCTTTTCCAAAAGAGCATATTCCTTCTTGGCATCCTTATCATTATTGGCAAGCTTCTTGGTCTTTTGCATTCTTCTGTCCAAAAGCTCTAAATCAGAGAAAATCAGCTCCAACTCAATGGTTTCAATATCTCTGATGGGGTCTACAGAACCATCCACATGAATCACATTGTCATCTTCGAAGCAACGCACCACATGCACAATGGCATCCGTTTCCCGGATATTTCCCAAAAACTGGTTTCCCAAGCCCTCTCCCTTGGAAGCGCCCCTAACCAGGCCCGCAATATCCACAAACTCGATTACCGCCGGAGTGATTTTTTCAGAATGATACAGGTCAGACAAAAGCTTCAAACGCTCGTCCGGCACAGCCACCACGCCCACATTGGGGTCAATGGTACAGAAGGGGTAGTTGGCAGACTCCGCCCCCGCCTTGGTAATGGCATTAAAGAGGGTGGACTTTCCCACATTTGGCAAACCGACAATTCCTAATTTCATTTTTACACTCCTATCTTCTAAATCGACAATTTATGACGAACTTTTCATACGTAATGGGAAATAATAAACCTGAGGTATTATACCATCCCCATGGAGTTCACTCAATAGGACTTTGTCGGTCCAGGTTTTATATAAACTGTGCCCACATAATCGGTACACATTCTAGAGATCCATCCTTTTGATAATCCTATGTGTATAGCAATATTTCACGCATTATTCTTGCATTCTCATAAATATAGCCCAAGTTAGCCTGTAACTTACCATTTAAAAGCTTGGAATATATATCATTTTCTGTAAAATCCTTTCAAAACACTTGATACCTGATACCTGGATGCATTTCCCATGAGCTGAGCCGGAATTGCATCAAAAAGTGCCGATATCTTTCCCCTTGAATCAATCTTACGAAAATCATCCTCCAGAGCCCTGCGAAATTCTTCATAATCTTATATTTCAATACCGCAAAATCGTCAATTTATATTTAGCCATTTTCCTCATATTCGTTAATTGTATTTGCTAAATCGGCCCATTGATTTACTTTCTGTAAAATTGTTCTATCTCCTGCATAAAACAATCCGATTTTTTTCTATCTAGGATGATACTTACCTTCTCCAACTTATTTAGTTTCTTCTCATGCAAACCATAAAAAATGGGATTCCTAACTTTTATGGTCATCTTCAGACAATGAAACGGACGCTTCTTCGTTTTTATTTGTTCTATATCTT
>CALHIC010000208.1 GCA_938030845.1 uncultured Oribacterium sp.
GACCATAAGGAAGGCGACAACATAGAGTACTGTGCCCTTTCCAGAGACCCTGTAGTGTCCAGCGGAGAATACGACTTACAGACCAATACCATGAATCCCATGATTCCCTTGGAAATTCATTATCCTCTGGGGGAGGAGCAAAATATTGAAGGTATTCGTTTTGAAAAGATAGAGCTGGAGGAAGGAAAGCTCTTGCAGAATTTTCAGGGAAATATGGCTCTATACAATTATCAGACAGGAGGTTATGACCTGCTTCCCTCCAAGGACGGAACCCTGGAAGGAGAGAAGCTCACTCCCTATTTAAGCGAGAAAAAGGAGCTGAATATCCGCTTCGTACCGAAGGAAAGCAATGTTTCTCCTCAAATCAGGCAGTACCTGCCTCAGATTTACGTTGTGGCAAAGGAGGAAGCATGATTCAATTCCAAAATGTAAAAAAAAGCTATGGCGGCATAAAGGTGATTGAAGACTTCTCCTTAGAGATTTCCGACGATCAGATTTTCGGTCTGCTGGGACTTCCGGATACCGGGAAATCCACTCTTGTGAATCTTCTGATGGGGCTTTATCCCTTGGACAGCGGACATATTTTTATTGATGATATGGAGGCAGGCTCAGGACTGCGGAGACTCAAGCGAAGGCTGGGCTATGTGCCCAATATCCCGGGAGTCTATCCCCAAATGAGGGTGGGAGAATACTTGGAATTTTTTGCCTCCTGTTATTCTATGGAGGAAAGCCGTATTCGAGGAAGAATACGACTGCTTCTGGAGATGTCCGGGCTTTTGGCCTGGGAGGACAGTGCCATGGAGCTTTTGCCCAAGGCGGCTTTACAGAAGCTTTCCTTCGTTCGAGCTATCCTGCACGATCCCAAGATTCTGATTATTGATGAGGCTTTGGCGGGATTGGACCCAAGAACGCTGGAAGAAATCAAAACCATGCTTTTGGATTACCAAAGTCAGGGAAAAAGCATTTTCATGACAGGCTCCTCCTTGGGAGAGGTATCGGACTTTTGCACCCATCTGGGCTTTTTGCATCAGGGGAAAATGATTCGGAGCGGATCGGTGTCACAGATTACCCGGGAGCTCAGCATGCAAAACCCCATTATTATACAAGTGCAGGGGAAGAGTACAGGACTTATGCAGGCTTTGAAAAATGAGCCCAAGGTCAAGTCTATCAGCCTTCGGGAAAATGAAATCCGGGTTGGCTTTTCGGGAAGCCGGGAGGAAGAGGCCGAGCTTTTACAAAATATAGTAGAAAGCGGAATTAAGCTTTATTCCTTCTATAGAGAACAGGGAAGTATCGAGGGCGTATTGTTTCAAAAATCTCAAGAGGAAAGGAGTCTTTTGTCCTATGAAAGAGAATCCGATATGGAGTAAGGACAGTTTGCTGGGAAACCGAAGTTTGTTTCTTCCTATGCTGATTTTCTTTACCAATCTTTTGCTCTTTGTGCTTTTATTCGGAAATCTCTATTATATTTCTCTAAACGCACAGCAGACGGGAGAAATTCGTTACGCCATGTTTA
>CALHIC010000209.1 GCA_938030845.1 uncultured Oribacterium sp.
GTCGCAAGCTCTGAGCTCAACACAGTCACAAACGCTGCTCTCTGCACAGTCACAAACGCTGCACTCTACACAGTCCAAGATGGGGAATATGAACAAGGAGAGATGCCAAAACGACGACAAAGAAACTAGCGATTCCATTAGCTATACAGAATTTGATTTAAGTATGGGACTGGATTCTTTTCAAAAACAGAATAACGGACTAAACGATTTTTTTAGCAACAATGCAGAAAATACTTCTGCGAACGAAAGTTCTATAACTTCCTCCTCTCCATCTGAGAAATCTTCTATTCCGAAAAAATCCAAGCCTAAAAAGAAAGCTCTTTTCTCCCTTTCCTTTTTGAAGAACAAAGAAAAAGCTACTCCAGCAGGAGCAAAAGAGGAGAAGAGTCCCCCTTCCTCTCTTTCCGATTTGGAAAAAAAGAAAATAAAAAAGGAGGGCACAAGGAAAATGCTTCTTAGCCTTTTCCTTATGCTTCTCCTTCCCACTTCCTTATTCTATTTTAAGGGTTCCGGCTTTTTATTCCGTTATCTTCCCTTTATTATTCTTCTGGAATTTGCTCTTCTTCTGTATTCCAGTCTGGATTATCTAATTCTGCTTCTTTCTTCCCCCGGAAGTGAAGATAAGCAAAAATGCAAAACATCGGAATAATGCAAAGATAAGACATAATATTGATAAATCCATTGACTAAAGCTGTATCTAAAAACGGAGGCAAAGTTCCGCTTAAATTATTCACGCCATGGGCCAGTACAGTGAAAAACAGGGATCTGCTTTTCTTCATAAAATAGCCAAGAGCTATACCGGTCATAGCGGTATAAACGGCCTGAATAAAGCTTCCGTGCCATACACCGAACATCACGCCGGAAAGCACAGCAGGGAACCAAAGAATATCCGTTACTTCTTCAAAGCTGCTAAAAATAATGCCGCGGAATAAAATCTCCTCTACCAGCGGTCCCACAACCACGATGGCTAAGAAGGTCCAGATAAAGGGACCCTGATCCAGATCATCGTAAAGGGTGGAAAAGGCCTCTGATTCCTTTCCTAAAAAGGAGATATTATTTCCCACAAACTCTGCAAAATTCAACCAGATGGTTGCCAATCCTCCCACACCAAATCCAATGACAATGGCAAAGAGGATATTTTGCCAAAGCGGTAGACTTACTTCTGCCTGTTTTCTTGGAAAGACCTTGCGATAAAACAGGTAACAGATTACCGACAAAACTACAGCAGTAGTCGCATCGATAAAGCTGGCACTGGTATCGATAAAGGACTCACTTACAGCAAACACGTCAAATGCTTTATGAATAATGAAGATTACAACATCTCCAATACGGTCATAAACAAATAATACAAGTAACGGCAGGAATAAAAACAGTACTTTCCTTTTGTCCATCAAATTCTCCATTGTTTCTCCTTCTCTACTTTTCCTTTTTACTTTTTGAACAATATTTTTTCGACATTTTTTTTAAAATAAATAAGTATTTTTTTATCCTAGCACCACTGTTTTGCCAATTTTCA
>CALHIC010000210.1 GCA_938030845.1 uncultured Oribacterium sp.
CAAAGAAAGTGACTCCGCAGAGTGCATATAGCACACCGGAAGACCGCTTTTATTCTTCCTTCTTTCGGCATTGTGATCTGTGCTTTTTTAGCGAACAAGCAGTCTAGTAAGCCATTCCATTCCTTTGCGTTATTATCAGTATGTTTTTTCCACCCTCAAAGTTGTATTTAAAAAAATCGAACCGCCCCACAACCTTGATTTACAAAGGTGTAGGGCGGTTTTTATCAACACATTTTGTCCTATACGCTAACTATACAAGTCATATATAGTGGATTGATTGCAGAATAAGTCTCTAAGAGAATAATATAAGCTCTTCACTGCTTCGGATAACCTACGAAGCGAAGCACTGTAGGGCTTAAAAAGCTAAAGCGACAGATGCAGTATAGGTCTGTAAGAAGGGTAATCTGAACCCGTTAGCACTTGCAGATAGCCTACGAAGCAAAATACTGTGGGACTTAAAAACCTAAAGCGACAAATGCAGTATAGGTATGAAAGAGAGCAATCTGAGCTCACCGGTACTTACGAAAACCAGCGGCAGGAAGGACTGTAGAAACCAAATAGCTGAAGCGACAGATGTAGTATAGATCTGTACAAGGGGCAATCTGAGCCCGTCAGTACTTACTGAAAGCGAGCAAAGCGAAGCTTGAAGTTAGTACTGCTACGAAGGCGAAGTTAGCGAGAGCGTGCCCCGAACACAGACCTATACTACATCGGAGCAAACCATTTCGATGAATACAGTCCTTCCCTCCGCAGTGCGAGCACAGCGACAGCGTGCCCCTCTTACAAATCTATACTGCATCAGAGCATCCCTATTTATCTTCCAGAATGATACTGTAGCAAAAGCTCTTTGCTTCATCCGGTCCCAAGGAAATGCGGTCTTTCATGGAGCATAACTCCTCCATTACGCCTTCTCTTCCGGGTAAGCTTGTCCATGGCTCTACGCAGAGGAAGGGTGTCTTCTCTCCATAGGGCTGCCAGAGGGCGATGTAGGGATAGTCCTCATAAAGGAAACGAAGGGAGACCGGCTCGTCATCACTTCCCAGCACCAGTTCTCCTCCGCTGTGCGCCAGCACCACCGCATCATTTCGGAACAGGACGGTTTCCAAAGGGAGACGTCCGTTTACCAAAGCAAAATTCTCTCGTTCCTCCAAAGTAAGTAAGTCTTTTGAAAAACGAACCTTTTCCATCATGGCTTCCTGCTTTGGGAAATGAATGGCGTAGTCACTTATTGCCTGCTTCTTGGAAAAGGGGAGGTAGAATCCGGGATGTCCTCCCAGCGCAAAATACATTACCTCTATGCCCAGATTCTCCACTCTGGAGCAGACATCCAAACGATTGTCCTTTACCCGGTAGCTTTGCTGTAAACGAAAGGAAAAGGGGTAAATCTTTCTGGATTCCGCACTATCCCGAAATTCCAAAGTACAGGAGTCCTCTTCCTGATCTACGATACGGGCTTGCATGGAGCGTAAAAAGCCATGCACGTCCATGGGGTATTTCTCTCCATTATAGTAATAGGCCTTTTGAAAAAGGCGTCCGATAAAGGGGAAGAGAAGGGGAGATCGCTCCTTCCAGTATTTCGCATCCCCCTGCCATAAGCACTCCCT
>CALHIC010000211.1 GCA_938030845.1 uncultured Oribacterium sp.
ATTGGGGAGATAGAAGAAGCTGCCTCATGTTCTTTAAAGAAGACCGGGAGGAAAGCGCCTCATGGGCTGTAGACATTGGGTTTAAGCCCGGGGATTTCGAGGGAAATGAGATTTCTCCTTCCATCTGTATTAATCCGATCGATAAGGATAAGAGCACAGTAAAGGAATTGGTGGGGACTACATTTTCAGTAAAGACAGTTGAGGAAAGCGAAGAGCGTGAAGATTCCTTTTATATTTATGAAAATGAACCGCTAATTGAATACAGGATAGAAGTCTTAGATATAGTAGAGGCAAAAGCCCATATAAAATGCAATGGGGTGCTTATTCTGGACGGCTATGCGGAACCATGGATAGAGGAAAGATTCGAAATAGACAGTTGGATTCCGGTAATAGAATCCGTGCAGGATTGGGATAAGCTGTCCTTAAAATAAGGGATATTTTGCATATGGCAGAAAGGAGTCTGTAAGTGAGATTACTCATATTTGGTCCGGGAGTGATAGGCTCGCTGTATGCCTCGCTTTTTGCCGAAGCGGGTTTTGATACTACTGTTTATGCAAGAGGAGCTAGGCTGGAAACACTCAAGAAAAAGGGGCTTCTTTATTTGAAAAGAGAAAAAGTTACAAAAGCAAATGTTTCTGTATTGTCTGAACTCAAAGATGATGACGAATACGATTTTATATTCTTGACAGTCAGAGAGAATCAGTTATATCAGGCACTTGAGGAACTGAAAACCAATAATAGCAAATGCATTGTAACAATGACAAATTCTATTGATGACTACAAGGAATGGGAGACTGTCTGTGGGAAAGGCAAAATCCTTCCGGCATTTCCGGGCGCAGGAGGAAGGATTAAGGATGATGTATTGGATGCCTCGCTTACTCCGAAAATCATTCAACCGACTACTTTTGCAGAGATTTCCGGAATGAGAACGGATAGAGTAAGATGCCTTTCTTTGATTTTTAAGCAATCGTCTATTCCATATCAGATAGTGAAAGATATGCACATTTGGCAGCTTTGTCATCTTGCAATGGTAGTTCCTATTGCAGATGCATATTATGAAGCGGATAACCCCGCAAAAACCGGTTATGAACACAAGATTATGCGTAAGACAGCAAAAGCGCTAAAACGAAACCTCCAATTTGTGAGGAAAAACTGCGGCAAGTTATCCCCATGGAAAATGAATATCTTTTTGCTTGTGCCGCTGCCGATATTGACTTTTATTATGTCATTTGTATATAGAAGTACTTTTGGTGAAAAGTTCATGTATCAACATTCGATAAATGCACCGGATGAAATGAGAGAATTACACAAGAAATTTTATGAGTACATGGAAAATGTTACAAGTATAACTGAGGCTGAATCAATGCTTTAGAAGTAAAAGTAATGGAGGAATTTCAAATGGGATTCTGGATATTCATGCTAAATATGGTTTTACTTATTCCGTTAACTATGATTTTCTTCGGGTGGCTACTTTTCAGGAAAACACCGAAAGAAATTAATTATGTATACGGATACCGAACAAAAAGGTCAATGATGAATGAGGAAACATGGAGATTTGCGAATCAATATTTTGGGAAAGCATGGTATCTTTAGAGAAGATAAACAGAATTGACGGAGCTTTTTGAGTGAGATTTGTCAGTGCAAAATAGAAAAGGGCAGAGCAAAATCTCTTAAGGAGGTGAGTGGATTTGAAGGAATATATTGCCGCATTAGAACAGGAATTTTCTTCGATAGAAAATGGTTTCAAGACGGAAGAAAGTAGAGCTTTACAGGATTTTCACTCCCATGATTTTGCTTATTGCAAGACTTTGGCATTTGCAGCTTATCAATCTTCTGTTTATCAAGTAAGGATGTATGGGGTATTTCTTTTCGGCTACTTATCTGAAGATGAAGAAATCCTCCATTTTATGAAGGAAGAAGTTACGAAGGATGAGAACTGGAGAGTGCAGGAGATTTTAGCGAAGTCCTTTGATACCTATTGTAAAAAAATCGGAATGGAAAAAGCCCTTCCTACGATTACGGAATGGCTACAAAGTCCTGAGCCGAACGCCCGAAGAGCCGTTACGGAAGGGCTAAGAATCTGGACAAGCAGAGCCTATTTTAAAGACCACCCGGAAGAAGCCATTCGTCGTTTAGCCGCTTTAAAAGAAGATTCCAGTGAATATGTCAGAAAATCCGTGGGCAATGCTTTACGAGATATCAGTAAGAAATTTCCGGATTTCATTCGTAAAGAAATAGAGACTTGGTCCTTAGATAGTAAAGAAATCAAACAGGTTTATCACTTGGTAAGTAAATTGATAAAAAAGAATTAAGATAAAACATGCATAATGAGGTAAAGTAGAAATGTCCGGAAACGGTATGCTGAATATCAGCCAACTATCTACAAAATACAATATTAAAAAAATGGGGGAAGAGGATATCTCCAGGATCTTGCATCTGGAGAATGGCAATCCCCAATACTTTGCGTATTGCCCACCAAAGCCATGTAGGGAAACGATGCTGAATGATTTAAAAGCCTTACCGGAGGGGAAAAGCCTTGAGGATAAATTCTATATCGGCTTTTTTGAAAATGACAGCTTAATTGCCATTATGGACTTTATTCTCTCCTTTCCAAAAGAAGATGTGATTTTCATCGGCTTGTTTATGATGGACAGTAAAGAGTCCGGAAAAGGGAAAGGGAGCGCTATTATTATAGAGGCTTTAACGGCATGGAAAAGCGAAGGTTATGAAAAAGTAAGACTGGCCTATATGAAAGGAAATATGCAAAGCAGGAGCTTTTGGAGAAAATGCGGTTTTACGGAGACGGGAGTAGAAAAAGAAAATGAGCATGGAATAGCGGTTATTATGGAATGTAACTGCCTCCAATTCCCTGAGCTTCCTTTGAAGGAAAGAATCGAAGTCAGCTCATCTAAGATGACATAGGAGAACTTTCAGGGCAAGTAATATGAATCTTGAATAAAGGAATTCAATAGTTCATAGTAAATGAGAGGTTTTAAGATGGATAATGAAGTTAAAATTTTTGAGGGAAATCAGATTCCTTCACTTTGGGACAACGAGAAAGAAGAATGTAAAATCCCTTGTGAAGATGATTGCCAATATACTTGAACCAAAAAGTGGAATTCTGCCTGATCGGGCGTGTGGGTTTCGTTCAAGGTGAAATCGGAATAGGTATAGCTGGATTGGTTATCGGTTTCCTGTTTAGTCTTTATGGACTTCCTATGATAGGAGCAACAGTGATAGCGTTTATCGAATGGATAAATGATAGGATAAAAGCGGTGTAGAAAAATTAGAAGTTGTATTGGAAAAATATGAGTAAACATAGAAAATAAAAGGAGAAAAATATGGATATTATCCGACTGCCTATTATAAAAGGAATTACTCCAACTCTATTAAACGGAACAAATCGCTATGCTTATGGTTTAAGTGATTTTACAGATAGTTGGGAATTAAAAGACTGGCAAGAACATGGGGGTTATCAAGGGTCAGTACTCTATCTATATGATTTGCACGAAAGCAAAGTTTATATCCCTTTTAAGAAAAAGAAGAATGTTATTTATCAAATGCCTTTATTTAGTGATGGTATGATTTATTTTTTACAAGTAGACTATGATGATAAGAAGGTTAATCTATATCGAGTATCATCAAGTTTTGTACTAGAAAAGATAACAGATTTATCTATTGATGAAGTCAATCTTTATAACATCGGATTAACTGGAGAGGGTGTTTATATAACAAGTCAAGATGAAAGCTTTGTATGTTATTACCCCGAAGCTTTTGAAATAAAATTAGAGGCAAATGAAAGTGTTCTTTGCATAGATGGTGATAGGATTTACATTAGTGCTTGGATTGAAGAAGGTGTTGAAAATGAAGAGATAACAAAGGACTACTCTTACTATGAAAAAGTTTGTGTTAAAGACAAGGCGGGAAATCTCATTTCAGAAGAAATAGGATCATTAACTCAATTCCCAGATGGCAAATGGAGAATATCATAAAGACTAATATAGGAATAGAATACAAATTCCAGTTTGTAGAGGAGGAGAGAAAACGGAATGGACTTATGGGAACATATCAAAAATAATACGGAACTTCATACTATGCTTATGCGAGAG
>CALHIC010000212.1 GCA_938030845.1 uncultured Oribacterium sp.
GAGCATCATGAAGCGCCTGGGGATTGGTCTGTGCTTCTTCATAGAGCTTTCTGAAAACGGCTACAGCATCATCCAAAGTTTCCTTGGACTCTGTCTCTGTAGGCTCAATCATCAAAGCTTCATGAACGATGAGCGGGAAGTACATTGTGGGCGGGTGCATTCCGTTATCCAACAGGGCTTTGGCAATGTCCATTGCAGAAACCCCTGTCTTTTGCTTAAGATCCTCTAAGCTCATAACGAACTCATGCATACAAATCTGATTATAAGCCATGGTATAGAGATCCTTCAGCTTATTCATCATGTAGTTGGCATTCAGCACCGCATTCTTACTAGCCTGTGGAATTCCTTCTTTTCCTAAGGTCTTGATATAGGTTAATGCCCTAACCACTACCAGGAAGTTTCCGTAGAAGGCCTTCATGTCTCCGATAGACTTTGGAGCCTTCACAAACTTCTTTACTGCATCTCCGTCAACCAGATATCCGGGCATGAAATCAGCCAGAAGCTTCTTACATCCAACAACTCCACTTCCGGGACCTCCGCCACCGTGAGGTGTGGAGAAGGTCTTATGAAGATTCAAGTGAATAACGTCAAATCCCATGTCTCCGGGACGAACAACGCCCATGATAGCGTTTAAGTTGGCACCATCATAATAGTTTAATCCGCCGCAATCATGGATTAACTTGGTAATCTCTAAGATATTTTCATCGAAAATACCTACAGTATTGGGGTTGGTCAGCATCAAGCCGGCAACATCATCCCCTAAAACCGCCTTGAATTTCTCCATATCTACACAGCCGTGCTCATTGGAAGGAATGGTTACCACCTTGTAGCCTGCCATAGTAGCGGTTGCGGGGTTGGTTCCGTGAGCCGCATCGGGAATAATAATCTTGTTTCTGTTAAAATCCCCTCTGCTCTCATGGTAAGCCTTAATCAGCATGATTCCGGTAAACTCACCGTGAGCACCTGCTGCAGGCTGAACCGTTAAACGATCCATACCGGTTACTTCACAAAGAAGGGTTTCAATCTCCTGGATTACGGAAAGGCAACCCTGTACGGTATGCTCCGGCTGCAAGGGATGAATCTCTGCAAAACCGGGTAAAGCTGCCATATCATCATTAATCTTCGGATTGTACTTCATGGTGCAGGAACCCAAAGGATAGAAGCCGTCATTTACACCTCTACACTTTTTAGCAAGCTCTGTGTAGTGTCTGCTGATTTCTGTCTCTGACAGCTCCGGCAAATGTAATTCAGCCTTTCTTTGATCCTTTGCAGGAACATCTACCACTTCCACATCACAGGGAGGGAACAAACTGCAATGTCTGCCGGATTTGCTTTTCTCGAAAATAAGCATTACTTCACCTCCTTTAAGATTTCTACTACACGATCCATGGAAGCCTTATCATTAACTTCCGTACAGCACCAGAGAATTCTCTTATCATCCAGAGGATATCCGCCAAGGATGCCTTCCTTCTCTAAAGCCTCTAATGCCTTTGCGGAAGAAACGGAAGACTCTGTTACGAATTCATTGAAGAAATCTGCCTTATACTGTGGCTTAAAGCCGATCTTTTCTAATTCCTTGGCCAAATAATGAGCCTTGGAGGTAGAAAGACTTGCCGCTTCCTTTAAGCCTTCCTTACCGACTGCTGCAAGATAAACACCTACAGCTAAAGCACAAAGTGCCTGGTTGGAACATACGTTACTGGAAGCCTTTTCTCTACGGATATGCTGCTCTCTAGCCTGCAGAGTCAATACATAACCGGTTCTTCCCTGATGATCCTCTGTAGCTCCTACGATTCTTCCGGGAAGATTTCTCTTCATCGCATCAGTGGATGCCATGAATCCAAGGTAAGGTCCTCCGAAAGCAATGGGAAGTCCTAAAGGCTGTCCGTCACCAACCGCAACATCCGCTCCATACTCTCTGGGAGTCTTAAGAACACCAAGAGAAATGGGATTTACGCTCATAGCAAACTTTGCCCCTACCTCATGAGCAATCTCTCCAATCTTCTCTGCATCTTCCAGATTGCCGTAGAAATTCGGATGCTGGATGAAAACTACAGCAGATTCCGCATCTGCCTTAGCCTTCAAAGCCTCCACGTCTGTCACACCGTCCTTCTCCGGAATAATCTCTACCTGCATACCATTACCATGGCAATAGGTCTTGATGGTTGAAATCGTGTCCGGATGCATCAGAGCGGAAATCAAAGCCTTGCTTCTCTTTCTCTCTCTGCACATTGCTACTGCTTCAGCCGCAGCCTCAGCACCGTCATAAACGGAGGCATTGGATACGTCCATGCCGGTCAAGTCGCAGATCATGGTCTGATATTCAAAAATAGATTGTAAAATACCTTGGCTGGTCTCTGCCTGATACGGGGTATATGCCGTCAAGAAATTCTCTTTACCAATCACGCTCTTTACAATAGAGGGAATAAAATGACGGTATGCTCCGGCACCTCTGAAGATAACCGGGAACACTACGTTTTTGCCCGCCAATGCAGACATATCTCTACGTACTTCCAACTCGGATAAACCGGTAGGAATAGAAAGCTCGCCTTTTAATTTTACTTCCTGTGGAATATCTCTAAACAGATCATCAAAGGAAGAAAAACCGCTTTCCTGCAGCATCGCCTTCTGCTCCGCGTCGGTATTGGGAATGTATTTTCCCATAAGTCCACCACCTTTCTTTCGGATAGTTTCTTCTCTTTAGAGGATAGAACTCCTTTTTTTCCATTCTATCCTCTTCGTCGGAAGAATCCTCATGCTATCTCTTTACAGTGTCTTTAAGAACTCCTCATACTCTTCTGCGGAAAGAAGCTCTTCCTTCTCTGTAACATCCTTTACCTTTACGAACCAAGCCTCATAGGGAGAGCTGTTGATGCTTTCGGGAGCATCCAAAACAGCCTCATTGATTGCACTAACCACACCGGTTAATGGAGATATTACGTCGGAAACAGCCTTTACAGACTCAACATCGGAGAAAGACTCTCCCTTTGTTACACTGTCGCCCTCTTCCGGAAGATTTACGAAAACCAAATCTCCTAATTCGCTCTGCGCATAGTCGCTAATTCCTACTACGTACTCTCCGCCTTCTTCCTTAACCCACTCGTGATCCTTGGTATACAATAATCCCTTTTGAACTGCCATCTTTTTTTCCTCCTTAAAATAAGTAGTGTTGATTAAACCGTTTTCTTTATAAAATAGATCTTCCCGGAAGAAAATCTGATTTTAAAAATTTGTCTTTGTTCGAGTATTGCACCTAAAGTCTGCAATCTCTCCCTTGAAAAATGTTTTGCTTTTATTTCTCTCTCTTGTAGAAGGGAAGTGCTACCACTTCTACATCTACCTTACGTCCCCGAACGTCTACCTGAAGCTGAGTGCCCACCTCTGCATACTTGGGATCGATTAATGCCATTCCTACAGGATAGTTTAAGAATGGGCAGTGAGTTCCGGAGGTGGTGTGACCAATCACCTGATCTCCCGCCAAAACGTCCTGATGCTCGCGGATAATGCCTCTGCCGGTAACCTTCAGGCCGACTCTCTTAATCTTCGGCTCTCCTTTAGCTTCAATAGCAGCCTTTCCGATAAAATCAGGCTTATCCATCTTTACCGCAAACTTTAATCCGGTCTCAAGGGGAGTGATTTCATCGTCCATCTCATGACCGTAGAGAGGCATAGCTGCTTCCATACGAAGGGTATCTCTGGCACCAAGTCCGCAGGGAATCAGTCCCTCTTCTTTTCCTGCTGCCAAAAGCTTATCCCACATTTCCTCCGCCTTGCTGCTGTCCAGATACAGCTCTACACCGTCTTCTCCGGTATAACCGGTCTTGGAAACAATACAGGGAATACCGTCAACCGTAGCATTAAATACAGCGTGGTAATATTTCTGAGGAATATTTTCTTCGGAGGTCAGCTTTCTGATAATATCCATGGCCTTAGGGCCTTGAAGGGCAATCTGGGCATAATCATCGGAAACATTGGTGAATTCCACATCCCCGAACTTATGCTGTACCATCCAGTTAAAGTCCTTCTCACGGTTGGCAGCGTTTACAACGATGAAGTAGTCGTTCTCTCCTTTCTTGTAAACGATTAAATCGTCTACCACACCGCCGTTTTCATTACACATCAGGCTGTATCTTGCCTGTCCGTCCACCATGTTCTCAAAGTTATTGGTTAAAATCTTCTGAAGATTTGCCAGAGCATCCTTTCCTTTGCAAAGTACTTCACCCATGTGGGACACGTCGAAAAGTCCGGCTTCGGTTCGAACAGCCATATGCTCCTTGATTACTCCACTCTGCTCATACTGAACAGGGAGAAGAAATCCGGCGAAAGGAACAATCTTTCCACCTGCCTTCACATGCGCTTCATACAACGGTGTCTTTAATTCCATAAACTGCCTCCTTTGTTTTATGGTGATTTTATCATCATGCTTTTTCCCCATCGCCTGACCCCTAACATCAGAACATCCGGGCAAAAAGTAATTACTCTATCTTTTATTATAAAAAAATTTTCTTTAAATATAGAAGTAGAAAATTATTTGAATTTTACTTTAAATATTTTATTCTACTACATACCTTTACAAAGTATTTCAGCAGTTTTAATTGTAGGAGTATTTAGAGCAGGTGGAGATACAAAATTTGCATTAATTGCAGATATTTTACCTCTTTGGTGTGGTTCAGTTTTAATTTCAGCTTTTGCAGCTTTCTATTTAAATTTACCTACAAAAATAATTTATCTTTTGATAATGTCAGATGAAATTATTAAACAACCACTTATTATTTGGAGATATAGAAGTAAAAAATGGATTAATAATGTTACAAGGGAATTGAATTGAAAGGAAAATATATGGAAAAAGGATATACTCAAATATATACTGGAAATGGTAAAGGAAAAACTACTGCTGCACTTGGACTTTTAACAAGAGCAGTTGGACACAATTTTAAAATATTTCTCTGTCAATTTTTAAAAGGTAGAGATTATGGAGAACTACACACATTAAAAAAATTTGAAACTGTTACCCATGAAAGATACGGTAGAGGCGTTTTTATTAAAAATAAGGAGTTTGTTACTGATGAAGATAAAAAACTTATGAGAGAGGGTTATGAAAGTTTAAAAAATGCTCTTTTAAGGGGAAAATATGATATAGTCATAGCTGATGAAATTTTAGGAACATTGAGGTATGATTTAATATCTGTTGATGAAATAAAATTTTTAATTAAAAATAAACCTGAAACAACAGAGCTTATTTTAACAGGAAGAAATGCCCCAGATGAACTCATTGAAATGGCAGACTTAGTAACCGAAATGAGAGAGGTTAAACACTATTTCCAAAAGGGTATTATGTCAAGAAAAGGTATAGAAAAATAGGAGAGAATATGATTACAACCTTATGTTATTTAGAGAAAGATAATAAATATCTTATGTTACATAGGACTAAAAAAGAAAATGATATTAATAAAAATAAGTGGCTAGGTGTTGGAGGGAAATTAGAAAAAAATGAAACACCTGAGCAATGTCTATTTAGAGAAGTTAAAGAAGAAACTGGTTTAACTTTAATTAATTATGTCCATAGAGGAATAGTAATTTTTAATTTCAATGATGATGAACCTCTTTATATGTATCTTTATACTTCTAAAAATTTCTCTGGTAAAGTTCAAGAATGTTCTGAGGGAGATTTAAAATGGATAGATAAATCTAAAATTTATAATCTTAACCTTTGGGAAGGTGATAAAATATTTTTAGATTTACTTAATAAAGATACTCCTTTTTTCTATCTAACATTAGATTATGAAGATGATAATTTAATTTCTTCTGATTTAAAATTTAAAGAAGATAATTTTACTTGTTTTGAAGTTTTTGTTCCTAAAAATTATGTTAAAGATATAGTTAAAGTTCTATCAAGATATAATCTATTAAAAGAGGGAAATTATACTGATGTCTATGCTTTAATAGATGTTGAAGGACATTGGACAACTCTTGAAGGTGCTAAGGCATTTATAGGTGAGGTTGGAAAAGAAAGTGTTGAAAAAGAAAAATTGATGAAATTTAGAGTAAAAAAGGAATTTACAGATTTAGCCTACTATTTAGTTAAAAAAGTACATCCCTATGAAGTGCCTGTTATCAATATTTTTTAAAAGAAAAAAAGCAGGAAAAAATCCTGCTTTTCTTTTTTAATTACTTTTTAAAACTATTTTGCTTCAACAGTTACTGGTGCTTCTTTAAGGTCTCCAAGAGTTAAAACTCCTTCTGTACCTTTAATAGCAACTTCATTTCCAGCATCATCTGCATATCTTTCTCCAGATGCAGTTTCAGCATTTTTTAATTCAGTTGCTTTTCCATCTGCATCAGTTAAAGTTGCAGTACTTCCATCAGCAGCAACTACTAATGTAAATTCCTTTCCATCTTCAGTTTTAAGTGAGAATGTTTTAGCTTCAGCAGCAGCTTCAGTTGCTGGTGCTTCTGTAGCAGGTGCAGTTGCTTCTGCAGCAGGTTGTTCAGCTGGTTTTTCTTCTTCTTTCTTTTCTCCACAAGCTACTAAGAATAAACTCATAGCTAGTGCTAACATTGCAAATTTTTTCATTGTTGATCCCTCCTTGATTTTCTTTTGTTATAATACATCATTTTTTAATAAAAATCAAGACTTTTTTTCAAAATCAATTATATTGGTATACATATTTCATTTTTCGTTCTTTTGTGTATTTTGTAAAGTTAGTGTCTAATTTTAAAACCTTTGTCGCTTTTCAAACAGATAAATTAGCTTTTAAAGTATTTAAAATTTGAAAACGGTTGCGCCGGATGAGACTATTTGCCGTAGTTTTCGCCGCCGAATTTTAACAGCGCCGAGCCCCACGTAAAGCCGCCGCCGAATGCATCCAGTAAAATCAAATCGCCTTTTTTGAGCCTGCCCGCTTCATATGCTTCGTTCATCGCCATCGGTATGGAGGCTGAGCTTGTGTTGCCGTATTTTCCGACCGTTACGACGCACTGCTCGTTTGTGAAATTTAGTCTTTGTTTTACGGCTTCGATGATGCGTAAATTTGCCTGATGCGGGATAAAAAGATCGACTTTATCGCTTGAGATTCGGTTTTTATCCAGGATATTTACGACATCTTTGGTTAGCGTCTGGACGGCGATTTTAAAGACTTCATTGCCCGACATTTTGATAAATTTCTCTTCTCCG
>CALHIC010000213.1 GCA_938030845.1 uncultured Oribacterium sp.
GGACTTCTTCCTTTTGAAAATATTCCAATACCCAGGCCTTAACCTTCTCCAAATCCTGTGCAAGAATCAAAAGCTCAGGATCCTCTCCCACCTTAACCACTCTTCCTTCCACTACGGTATTTTGCAAAATATCCTGAAAATCTTCTTCCTTGGCCTTTCCTCTTTCCAGCTCTTCCAATTTCAAGAGCTGATAGCCGGCATTTTCCAGGGTTATTAGAATGTTCTTTTCTATACCTTGATAATTTGCGTCTTTAAAATCCTCTTGGGAGGAGAGATAGAGCAGATCCCCCTTAGTTTGCAGCTCGGGAAGGAGAGACAACAGGGCATCAAAGACCTTGGCATTGCCCTTTTTCCATAACTTTTCCCGTAATTCCGCCTTTGCCATACCGATGCGATAGGGATGGGCTTTTCGGAATTTTTCCAACTCTTCCTTACATTTACTCTCCCAATAAAATTTATTGTCTCCATGAAGATAAACTGTTCCCTGCTGCAAAGGAAGCTCACAAAGCTTTCCGTTACCCCGTAGTTCCTCCACAAGGGGAAGCAATTCCTCATTTTCCAAAGAAAGGTCTTTTCCCGCCTCCTTTAGGCCGGCACCAAATTTTGCCTCCAGGAAATAACTTTCCAAAGTCTCCTCTAAAGAGCCCTCTTCCTTTCGTCTTAAGGCATCAATTTCCTCTTCCCGGAAACGTTTTTTCTTCTTGGCATTGGCCTCCAGAACAGTTCCTCCGCCAATGGTTTCCACAGGGCTGTAAAACCGAAGAAGGAAGGGATCCCCTTTGGCAAAAACCATTTCCTGCTCTAAAAGAATCTGACAATATCCCTCTTCCCCTGCCTTAAGCTCCTCTTTGTCCAGAAGAATAATACGACAAAGCAGTTCTGCGGTACCGGTCAGAAAATGCAGTCTCTCTCTGTTTTTAACGGTTCTTTGGGAGGAGGGAAGAATGCGTACCTTGGCATCCAAAAGCTTGGTATTTTCAAAGCTGTTTTCCCGAGCCAGTACAGCGCCCTTCTTGATATCGCCCTTCTTTAATCCTGTAAGGTTCAAGGCCACTCTCTGTCCTGCCACCGCCTGCTCTGCATCCTGTTCATGAACCTGGATATTT
This sequence comes from uncultured Oribacterium sp., assembly GCA_938030845.1. Classification (GTDB taxonomy): domain Bacteria; phylum Bacillota; class Clostridia; order Lachnospirales; family Lachnospiraceae; genus Oribacterium. The sequence continues at coordinate 1,107 of CALHIC010000213.1, forward strand.
CGGATGCGCACCGGAAGACGCTTGGGATAAATCTCCACCCCATCCCCCTTTGTCAAAGTTCCGGAAATCAAGGTACCGGTAATAATGGTTCCCAAGCCCTGCAGGCTGAAGATTCTGTCAATGGGGAGTCTGGGTAGACCGCTGGGGCTTTTTTCCGGAAGAGTTTTCACCATTTCCAAAATAGCATCCTTGCAGCCATCGATTCCCGCTCCGGTTTTCGTGGATACCTCCACAATCTTAGCCTTCTCCAGCATGGTTCCCCGGAATTCCTCCCGAATATCCTCTTTTACCATGGAAATCCAGTCCTCATCCACCAAATCACATTTGGTCAGTACCACAATGCAGTTCTCAATGCCAAGCAGAGAAAGGATGTCCAAATGCTCTCTGGTCTGGGGCATGATTCCCTCATCCGCCGCCACCACCAGGAGCACCATATCCATACCGCAAACTCCGGAAACCATCTGCTGAATAAATTTCTCATGTCCCGGTACATCGATGACGCCGCAGCGGGTGCCGTCCTTTAAGTCAAACCAGGTAAAGCCCAGCTCGATGGTAATTCCCCGATCCTGTTCTTCCTTTAAGCGATCCGTCTCTCTTCCGGTTAAAGCACGAATAAGAGAAGTTTTGCCATGGTCAATGTGTCCGGCAGTTCCGATAATGATATGTTTCATGAAGTCCTCCAAAGCAAGTATTTACAGGCTCCCCTTCTTTTTGGCATAAAGGATGACCTGGGCGATGATACTGATCACAAATAAAAGCAAAGAAAGCATCTGACTAACCGCAATGCCGGTTCCGAAGAACATCAGGGAATCCGCCCGAAGTCCTTCAATAAAGAAGCGTCCAAAGCCGTATAGCATTAAGTAAAAGAGAAAAATCTGTCCGTCATAATTCTTTCTTTTAGAGTAAAAATAAAGAAAGGCAAAAACACAGAGATTCCACATACTCTCATAGAAAAATGTGGGATGCACCTGAATATAGGATACGCCGGAAATATATTGCAAATTCGAGAGCACATCGCTATTCAGCATCCCCGGATTCACAATACTTTCCTTAATCCGCATGGCCAGTAAGGAATTCGTATATCCCCCAAAGGCTTCCGCATTGAAGAAATTCCCCCAACGGCCGATAGCCTGCCCCAAAATCAATCCGATAGCACCGGAATCCGCCATCGGCAGAAAGTTCAGCTTTCTTTTCTTACAAAAGCCTATACAGGTGGCAATCGCCGCCAATACGCCGCCGTAAATTGCCAATCCTCCCTGACGAATATTGGGAATCTCCAACAAATGCTTGGAATAATATTCCCACTCGAAAATCACATAGTAGAGCCTGGCGCCGATGACTCCCAGAACAATCACAATCAAGGCAAAGTCCTGAATATCATCCACCTTGTGGCCATGCTTGGCATAATCCCTTGAAGCCACCGACATGCCCAGAAGCATTCCGATTCCGATAATAATGCCGTAGAAAGCTATAGAAAAACCAAAAACCGAGATACTGTTCTGTAATTTTTCAATGCCGATTCCCAGATGGGGAAAATATAAATCATAGTTTTCCATTCTCTGTCCTTCCCTTTTATGATACGTGCCCTATCTTCCGACACTTTAAGTCTCAAATATAGCAGCTCAGAAGCTCATCGCTATCCCCGCAATCCCTTCACTATCCCTTGCCTTTCTTGAACGGCAAAACTTAAGCCTCCAAAAGCTTTAAGAACTCTTCCTCCGTTATAATCGGAACGCCCAGCTCCTTGGCCTTCTTGTTCTTACTGCTTCCGGAAGTACTGTCATTGTTGATTAAGTAGTCCGTGTTTTGAGACACGGAAGAGCTACTCTGCCCCCCGGCCTTTCGGATTTCCTCCTCTAAAGCCTTTCGATTGGGAAAATGATGAACCGCTCCGGTAATCACGAAATGCTTTCCGCTGATTCCAGTTTTTTCCTCTTTCTCTTCCTTTTCCAAATGCAAAATAGATAAGAGCTCCCGGACAATCCGGCGATTATCTTCCTTTTGAAAATACTCTGCAATACTATCTGCCAAGACCTGCCCAATGCCCTTCACCTGAAGGATTTCTTCTTTTGTAGCGTCCATCAGCTTGTATGGATCCTGAGAAAAGGCCTCTGCCAACATTCTACCGTTGCTAACACCGATTCCCTCTATTCCCAGACCATAAAGAAGTCTACCCAGATTGGAAGTTTTAGCCTTTTCGATATTTTCCTGAATTTTCTCAAAGGACTTTAGGCCAAAGCCCTCCATACCGATAATTTCTTCCCTATACTTTTCCAAGGAAAAGAGATCCGGAAACTCCTGGATAAAGCCTCTGCCCAGCCATTTTTCCAAGGTCATCTCGGAAAGCCCCTCGATATTTAGGGCATCTCGGCTGGTAAATAAAGCAAACTGCTTAATCCGCTTTGCCGGACAATGGGGATTTGTGCAATAGAGCATCTTGGTTTCTTTGTCCTTAACAATCCTGGTTTCTCCCTGACAGGCGGGACAATGCTTGGGAATCTCCAAATTCCCTGACTTTGTTTTATTTTCCCCAATCTGGGGAATAATCATATTTGCCTTATAAACCGTGATTTCATCTCCGATACCTAGAGCCAAATCCTCGCAATAGGTGATATTGTGAAGACTGGCTCTGCTGACCACCGTGCCCTCCAGCTCCACCGGAGTAAAAATCGCCACCGGATTAATCAAGCCTGTTCTGCTGGGAGACCATTCCACGGAAAGAAGCTTTGTAGTTTCCTCCTCATCCTGCCATTTAAAGGCAATGGCATTCCGGGGGAATTTCGCGGTTCTTCCCAAACTTTCTCCATAGGCGATATCGTTATATAAAAGCACCAGCCCATCGGAGGGGAAGTCATTTTTCGGCATCAGCTTGGAAAACTCCGCCACCGCCTCTTGGATATTTTCAGCGTTCACCATTTTTCTATGTACCACGGAAAATCCCTGCTTTTCCAGAAAGCGGAACTCTTCCTCATGTTGGTTATGAAAATCCGGAGCTTTTCCCTCTTCCTCCGCAAGCACCAGGCTAAACAACGAAATCTGCACCCTTCTTTCCTTCGTCACCTTCGGATCCAGCTGACGAACGGAACCGGAACAAAGATTTCTGGGGTTTTTGTATTTGGCTCCCTCTTCCGGAAGCTCTTCATTGATTCTGGCAAAGTCGGAATAGGAAATAAAGGCCTCCCCCCGAACCACAAGATGACCCTTAAAAGGAATCTGCAATGGCAGGTTTTGAAAGGTCTTGGCATTTTCCGTAACCAATTCTCCTATGATACCGTTTCCTCTGGTTACCGCCTTTAATAGCTTTCCCTCCTGATAATGCAAAACGATGGTTAATCCGTCCAATTTCCAGGAAAGAATTCCCTCCTGCCCCTGCAAAAAGCTTTGCAGATCCTCTACAGACTTGGTTTTATCCAACGAAAGCATCGGTGTTTCATGGGTTTCCTTGGGTAGAGCGGTAGCTACCGCATAGCCTACATTTTGGCTGGGGCTTCCGGAAAGTACCACGCCGCTCTCCTTTTCCAGACTCAGCAAAGTATCATAGGCCTTGTCGTACTCTAAGTTGGAGACAATCTCTCTTCCCTCCTGATAGTAGGCCTTAGCCGCCTCATTTAAAAAGGAAATCAACTCCTTCATTCGGGCAATACTATCCTGCTTGTCGGATTCTTGCAATCCGCTATTTTCTTCCATTTTGCTATTCTCTTGACTCCCCATACCATCCTCTTAACTTCTAAGCCTCTTGCACTGCGGGCTATCCCTCAAAAAACGCTAAGTCTTCTCTTTTTATCTCGAAATATTCTCCGGGTTTCATTTTTCCCAGTTCTATATTCATCACCCGAATCCGCTTTAAGCGAGTCACTTCATAGCCAAGGGCTTCGCACATTCTACGAATCTGGCGATTTAAGCCTTCCGTTAAGACAATGTGAAACTGCTTCCGCTGAATCTCCTTGGGCAGCTTCGGGTCCTGCCAAAGCACTGCCCGTCTGGTGCTTCTTTCCAGTTCCGGAAGGTAAACCCCTGAGGACATTTCCTGTAAAAATTCCTTAGTAATCGGCTTATCCACAGAAACAATATATTCTTTTTCCTTATAGCCGCTGGCTTTATTGATTTGATTAACCAGATCTCCCTGATTGGTCAAAAGCAACAAGCCTTCAGAGTCCTTATCCAGGCGACCGATCGGATAGATTCTTTCCTTATAACCGATGGCCTCGATGACATTTTTCCCTCTGTCCTTCTCTCCGGTGGTACAGATAATGCCTCTTGGCTTATAGTATTTCAGCAGTACAGGCTTTGGTTTTTCCTTCTTATGCCCTTTTCCGGAAATAAGCTTCCCGTCTAAAAGAATCTCCTCTTTTCCCATAATTTCCATGCCAAGGCTTGCTTTCTCTCCGTTTACCAAAAGCTTGCCTTCGGAAATATAACGGTCCGCCTCTCTTCTGGAACAAATTCCCATGGCACTGAGCCACTTATTGATACGCATTCTTCCCCCTTATTCCTAATGAATAAACATAGCATCTCCAAAACTGAAAAAACGGTACTTTTCCTTTACCGCCTCTTCGTAGGCATGCAAAATCTTTTCCCTGCTGGACAATGCGGAAACCAGCATAAGAAGGGTGGACTCCGGCAAATGGAAGTTGGTAATCAAGGCATCCATCACCTTAAATTCAAATCCCGGATAAATGAAAATGTCAGTCCAGCCGGACTTGGCTTCTATTTTTCCGCTTTCTCTTGCGGCGGACTCCAGGGCTCTACAGGAGGTGGTTCCGGTGCAAATCACTCTTCCTCCTCTTTGCTTGCAGGCTTCTATCTTCTCCGCCACCTCTTGGGAAACGGAATAATACTCGGAATGCATGTGATGCTTCTCCACTTCCTCCATTTTCACCGGACGGAAGGTACCGAGGCCTACATGAAGGGTGATGCGAAGAATCTCACCCCCCTTAGCCTCACACTGCTCCAGTAATTCTTTGGTCCAATGCAGTCCCGCCGTAGGAGCCGCCGCAGAGCCCTCTTCCTTGGCATAGACGGTATTGTAACGGGTTCTGTCCTCTAATTTATGGGTAATATAAGGGGGAAGAGGCATCTCTCCCAGTTGGTCCAATACCTCTTCAAAAATTCCGCTGAATTCAAAGCGAATCAGCCGGTTTCCCTCTTCTAAAATATCTACAATTTCCGCCTTCAGTCTTCCATCCCCAAAGGAAATTCTTGCGCCGGGCTTTAGCTTCTTTCCGGGCTTGACCAGACACTCCCAGTGCTCCTTATCTTTCCGATGCAACAAAAGCACTTCTACCTGAGCCCCGGTATCTTCCTTCACCCCGTATAATCTTGCCGGAATTACCTTGGTTTCATTTAGCACCAGACAATCTCCCGGATTCAAATAGTCCAGAATTTCATAAAAATGCTTATGCTGGATTTCTCCCGTTTCCTTATCTAAAAGCATGAGTCGAGAGGAGGAGCGATTCAGCAGGGGATCCTGCGCAATCAATTCCTCCGGTAAATCATAATAAAAATCCTTGGTATTCATGGAATTCCCTTCTGTAACTCTATCTTCTATCCGTTACCGGATGATAATACTTTAGCTGTACTATTTCTTTGGATAAAGACTATATCTGCCAGGTCATCTATCCGTTACCGGCAGTCGTACTTTCTGTAGCTCCTTCTGAGGCTGTCGTAGCTGTTGTTTCCGTACCGACATCCGCTAAAGTGTCTCCGCCGGCATTTTCTGCCGATGTCGAGTTTTCGGAAGCTGAAGAATTGGCTTCCCCGCCGGGAGCCGGAGAAACACTGCCATCGGATTCTGTAACCGCAGCAGGCCCATCATCATTTACCTCTAAAAGAGATACCTCAGAATCAATGGAGGCCTGATCCTGGGTATAGATTCTTCCGGTCTGGAAGGCATCATAAAGAACAGCCAGTCGAGAATCTGAAGACAGAGCCTCTAAAAGCTGAGAATCCACCGCATTGATTAAATCTTTTACCTCATCATGGGTCTGAATATATTCATGGACAAATTTTGTCTGCTCCGGGGTTTTATTTTCCACGAGTTCAAAAGCATTCGCCTCATTTACCCGCATATAGCAGTACATCAAAGCCGGTGCCGGCGTTTTTGCCCTACGAAAATGTACCTGGTACTGCAGGAAAATAAGCTTTTCATTTTTCCCTATACCGGGCACCGCGTAGGTTTTTATATTGTCATAGGCTTCAATGTATCCGGCTTGGGTTTTCAGCTGCTTTTGCAACCTTTCTCTTTGCTCCTTGCTTTGATTTTCCACACCGCTAAGACGATAGAGAGTGTCCACATCCGCAGCAAGCTTCGCTTGAAAATACTCCTGGAAAAATTTCACCAGCACATCATCATTGTATTCTGCTAAAGTCTGATCTTTATCCTCTTCCACATCTGAAGAACTGACAATGTTGGAAGCGCTGGCCTTCAGTTTCGGTTTCTCCTGATAGGGTGATGCACCGAAGCCTAAAGCTTCCAATATTTTAATCAGCACGATTAAGACCAACACAATAATCGGTATCAGAAAAAAGGATTGCTCATGAAAATCCCTTCTCTTTTTCTGAATCTTATGCAGTTTTCTCTGTCGTTGATTTCTTTTCTTTAAAATAATCTTTTCTCGACTTTTTTTCGACAACATTTTCTTTACATCATCTAAATTATCAAGATTTTTTCCCATATTTTTTGTCCTATCTTTGTTCAGTTTAACTTTTCTATCATAACGCACTTTAGGTAAAAAATACAGCAAAAAAGCGTGTTCCTTGCGAAACACGCTTTTCTTAAAGATTCGTTTAGGGATTCTTTCTAATTACTCAAGAATCTTAACAACTCTTCCGGATCCTACAGTTCTTCCACCCTCACGGATAGCGAAACGAAGTCCCTCTTCCATAGCGATTGGGTGAATAAGATCTACTTCCATCTCAGTGTTATCACCGGGCATAACCATCTCTACGCCGTCTGGCAGCATGCAGATACCAGTTACGTCAGTGGTTCTGAAATAGAACTGAGGACGATAGTTGGTGAAGAAAGGAGTATGACGTCCACCTTCATCCTTTGTTAATACGTAAACCTGAGCGGTAAACTTCTTGTGGCACTTTACAGAACCCGGCTTACAGATAACCTGTCCTCTTTCGATCTGGTCACGGTTGATACCACGGAGAAGAAGACCAACGTTATCTCCTGCCATAGCCTCATCAAGCTGCTTACGGAACATCTCGATACCGGTGATAACGGACTTCTGAGTCTCCTCGTTGATTCCAACGATTTCAACTTCATCAGATACGTGAAGAACTCCACGCTCTACTCTACCGGTAGCAACAGTTCCACGTCCTGTGATGGTGAAGATATCCTCAACAGGCATAAGGAAAGGCTTATCAGTCTCACGAGCTGGCTCTGGGATATAGCTGTCTACAGCATCCATAAGTTCCATGATCTTATCGCCCCACTCGGACTTCGGATCTTCAAGAGCCTTTAATGCGGAGCCCTTGATTACAGGGATGTCATCTCCAGGGAACTCATACTCGGAAAGAAGCTCTCTAACTTCCATCTCTACAAGCTCAAGAAGCTCTGGATCGTCAACCATGTCACACTTGTTCAGGAATACAACGATAGCAGGAACACCTACCTGACGTGCAAGAAGGATGTGCTCTCTTGTCTGCGCCATAACACCGTCGGTAGCAGCTACTACGAGGATAGCTCCATCCATCTGAGCAGCACCGGTGATCATGTTCTTAACATAGTCGGCGTGTCCCGGGCAGTCAACGTGAGCATAGTGTCTCTTCTCTGTCTCGTACTCAACGTGAGAGGTGTTGATGGTGATTCCTCTTTCTCTCTCTTCCGGAGCCTTATCGATGTTAGCGAAGTCTGTTGCTGTGTTACCAGCTACACGGTCTGCTAAAACCTTGGTAATAGCAGCTGTAAGAGTTGTCTTACCGTGGTCTACGTGTCCGATAGTTCCGATGTTACAGTGTGGTTTGGTTCGCTCAAAATGCGCCTTTGCCATTTCAATACCCTCCTAATAAATGTAATACAACGAAAATCATGCCAAGCACCAACGCATGCATAGCATGCGAATTGCAGTACATCCCAAGTTCGTCCGAAAAAGAACCCAGTGACCATGATTTTATCATTAGTTTTCCTTGAAAGCAAGCCTTTTTCTGTAGTCTGAAAGGCCACAGAAAAGGCCTGTTAAATCTTCTTTTTTCTATCCCGTAGTTAAGTTTTTTCTAAGGGATAAGAAATTATATTCAACTTGTATAATTCGTGTCCGATTACTTCTTTACGTTGGAAAGAACCTTTTCCTGAACGTTCTTAGGACACTTCTCATACTTCTCGAAGAACATGGAGTAGTTTGCTCTACCCTGTGTCTTGGAACGAAGGTCTGTTGCATATCCGAACATCTCTGACAATGGAACGAAGGCATTAACCTGCTTTCCGGAAGGGATGTCTTCCATGCTTTCGATTCTACCACGACGAGAGTTTACGTCTCCGATTACGTTACCCATATACTCTTCCGGTGTAGTAATCTCCACCTTCATGATAGGCTCTAAAAGGATTGGATCAGCCTTCTGCATAGCGTTCTTGAAGGCAATAGATCCTGCAAACTCGAAGGCACGCTCGTTAGAGTCGACCTCGTGGTAAGATCCGTCGTAAACGTTGGCATTAACACCCAATACAGGGAATCCTGCAAGTACTCCAGAGTTGGCAGCTTCACGAATACCCTTCTCGATTGCAGGGATGTATTCCTTAGGAATAGATCCACCCACAACGGTAGACTGGAACTTGAAGAGCTCTTCTCCGTTTGGATCCATAGGCTCGAACTTAACCTTACAGTGTCCGTACATACCGGAACCACCGGACTGGTGAATGTACTTTCCTTCCACATCAACAGGCTTTGTAAAAGTCTCTTTGTAAGCAACCTCGGGAGCACCAACGTTTGCCTCTACCTTAAACTCACGAAGCAGACGGTCTACGATAATCTCAAGGTGCAACTCTCCCATTCCGGAGATGATGGTCTGTCCTGTTTCCTCGTTGGTTCTAACACGGAAGGTAGGATCTTCTTCAGCAAGCTTTGCCAAAGCCTCACCCATCTTACCCTGAGAAGCCTTAGTCTTAGGCTCGATAGCTACAGAGATAACAGGCTCCGGGAATTCCATGGACTCGAGGATGATGGGGTGCTGCTCATCACAGATGGTATCTCCTGTGGAAGTAAGCTTAAATCCTACTGCCGCAGCGATATCTCCGGAGAATACCTCATCCAACTCGTTTCTCTTGTTTGCGTGCATCTGCAGCAAACGTCCAACTCTTTCCTTCTTTTCCTTTGTGGAGTTCAGAACATAAGAACCGGTCTTCAATGTTCCGGAATACACACGGAAATATGCTAACTTACCAACGAAGGGGTCAGTCATAATCTTGAAGGCAAGCGCAGCGAAAGGTGCATTGTCGGAAGAAGGTCTGCTGTCAGGCTCTCCATCCATATCGGTTCCCTGAATATCGGGAATGTCTGTAGGTGCGGGTAAGAAATCAATAACCGCGTCCAAAAGCTTCTGCACACCCTTGTTACGGTAAGCAGTACCGCAAAGACAAGGAATAGCCTGTCCTGCAATGGTACCCTTACGAAGGGCTGCCTTTAATTCCTGCTCGGTCGGAATCTCTCCCTCAAGGTATTTCTCCATAAGATCGTCATCCAACTCGGAAATCTGCTCTACCAACTTCTCACGATATTCCTCAGCCAAGTCCTTGAACTCTTCAGGAACATCTGTGATCTCGATATCTTCACCCTTGTCATCCTTGTAGAAGTAAGCTCTCATCTCGAAGAGGTCGATTACTCCTTTGAAGGTGTCTTCTCTTCCCATCGGAACCTGGGTAATGATACAGTTCTTACCCAAACGGTCTACGATAGTCTGTACAGAGTGGAAGAAATCCGCTCCTACAACGTCCATCTTGTTGATGAACGCCATACGGGGTACATTGTAGGTATCTGCCTGACGCCATACGTTCTCAGACTGAGGCTCTACACCGCTCTTTGCGTCAAATACACCTACTGCGCCGTCCAAAACACGAAGAGAACGCTCAACCTCTACGGTAAAGTCTACGTGTCCCGGGGTGTCAATAAGGTTGATTCTATATTCCGGTGCTCCGGGGATCTTCTTGTGCTCCTTCTCAGGAATCCAGTGGCAAGTGGTCGCAGCGGAGGTGATGGTGATACCTCTCTCCTGCTCCTGCTCCATCCAGTCCATGGTAGCACTACCTTCGTGGGTTTCTCCAATCTTGTGGTTTACACCGGTGTAATAGAGGATACGCTCGGAAAGTGTTGTTTTACCGGCGTCAATATGCGCCATGATACCAATATTTCTTGTGTGCTCAAGGGAATACTGTCTTTCAGCCAATGTCTTTCCTCCTATTAGAATCTGTAATGAGCAAATGCCTTATTGGCCTCAGCCATTCTATGCATCTCCTCTTTACGCTTTACTGCAGCACCTGTGTTGTTGGCTGCATCCATAATTTCATTTGCTAATCTTTCCGCCTGAGTCTTCTCAGAACGCTTTCTGGAAAACTCTGTAAGCCATCTTAATGCCAAGGTCTGGCGTCTCTCAGGCTTTACTTCCATTGGTACCTGGTATGTGGCACCACCAACTCTCTTTGCCTTTACCTCAAGTACAGGCATGATGTTGTTCATTGCTTCTTCAAATACTTCTACAGCATCCTTCTCTGCCTTAGCGGCAACCTTCTCGAATGCTCCATAAACGATCTTCTGTGCAACACCCTTCTTACCATCTAACATGATGGAGTTTACAAGCTTAGTTACAATCTTGGAATTGTAAATTGGGTCTGCCAGTACATCTCTGTGTAGCGTATGTCCTTTACGTGGCACGTTACTTCCCTCCTTAAATACTGGATTTAGATCAACGGTACTCTCTTAGGAAAATGTTTTTCCCATCTTCTTTGAGTTCATGCGGAAATGGACACAGGCTTATCTATCTTTGTGACCAAATTTTCCGTCATAACCATGTCTAAATGAAACTACGATTTCGGCTTAAGCCTTCTTTGCCTTAGGTCTCTTTGCGCCGTACTTGGAACGAGCCTGCATACGGTTTGCAACGCCTGCAGTATCCAAAGTACCACGAATGATGTGATAACGTGTACCGGGAAGATCCTTAACACGGCCACCACGAATCATAACAACAGAGTGCTCCTGAAGGTTGTGTCCTTCTCCGGGAATGTAGGATGTTACTTCGATTCCGTTGGAAAGACGTACTCTGGCAATCTTACGAAGAGCAGAGTTCGGCTTCTTCGGTGTTGCAGTCTTTACGGCTGTACAAACACCTCTCTTTTGTGGAGCGCTGTTCGTAGTTGCTCTCTTCTGTAAAGAGTTGAACCCTTTCTGAAGAGCAGGGGCAGTGGACTTTTTCTTACTGGTCTCTCTACCCTTTCTAACGAGCTGGTTAAATGTTGGCATTTTGGTCTCCTTTCATAATAGTTTTGCTCCCTTTATGTGACCACCTTGCGAAAGGCATGCATAAAGAAAGGCGCGAGAAAACTCACGCTCAACAAATATAAGCTCGAGACAGGGAAAAGTCAAGAAAAAACGT
>CALHIC010000214.1 GCA_938030845.1 uncultured Oribacterium sp.
TTGCAAAACCAGATAATAATACTGCAACTAATACTTTTTTCATTTTTTTCTCCATAATGGTTTGAAAATATCGCCTCAAATCAGGCGACAGCCTATTATACGAATTTTAGCGATAAAGAGAAACAATAATAACCATTAGGCATTATGAGGTAGCACAAAACTCAATGGACAACGCTTCCAGTTGCAGCCAAACATCATCATTAAATTCTTGCTTTGCACTCCGCTCAACTTCCGCAAGCCGTTGACAGAAAAGATAAAGTTTACGGTAAGTTAAACGTTGGACGGCTTGAGTAAACAATACTCGACGGTTTTGCCATACTTTTAAACGATCAAAGTGTTCACGCAGCTGAGAGGTAGGTAATAACGAATCAAGCGATGGCCGTTGCTCAGTTTTGCTAAGTTCGAATAACGTCATTACATCCCGCTGCAACGTACGCAATAAAACAATAGGTTGAATATCCTCGTCTTTCAAACCATTTAAAATCCGACAAGCGCGACTTGCTTTCCCTGCCAGCATGGCATCCACCCATTGAAACGGGGTAAACACCGAAGACTGCTCCACCACGCTATTAACACGAGTAAACGTCAATTTATGATCAGGATACAATAAATCCAGTAATTGCAGCGTTTGTTTGAGTGCCAATAGATTATTTTCATAACTATAACAAAGCAGCTGCACCGCTTCCTGCTCAATACTTAACCCCAACGATTTTGCCCGATTAACCACCCAGCGAGGCAATTGTTCCGCATTTGGTGTTTGGCAATTAATGACAACAGCTTGCGGTTCATATTGGTTAGCCGCCACAAACCATGCTTGTTTTTCAATGGCTTTGGTCAACTTAGCAAAACGAAACACCGGCAACACATCAGGCGTCAGTAAAGAGATAAACTCTGATAGTTTGTTTTGTAAAAGTGCGGTCAAATTTTCGGGTAAATCTAATACGATAATCTGCTTATTGAAAAATAAGCCCATAGATTGCACCCGTTCGAATAAGTCATTCCAATCGGTGGAGACGTTAATTTCCAGCCCTATTTTTTCATCAAATAGCGCCTTCATTGCCGCTTGTTGAATGGCATCCAGACTTTCTTCAATTAATAAAGGATCTTCCCCCACTAAAAAGTAGAGCGCAGCTAATTTGCGCTCTAACGAAGGAATAAGTTGCTCAGGAAATAAACGGTTCATTATTTCGGTTGGATTTGATGTTGCAAGGCAACCATTTTATTCATTAACTGACGAGCCGCCTGCTCGCGCATGTCTTGCCAAATCACCTCTTTTTCCGATGATTTCGCTAAAGCGGCACGAGAATAATCAAAGAATGTACGATTCACTTTAGTCGAAATTGGGAAGGCATCTTTGTTTGGCAATTTCACACTGGCTTCCACGTCCAAAACTAATAGTTTTTCTGCTTCACGACCTTGTTTAAAAATAGACACCACATGCTCAGATGTCATTGTCTTATTCAAACGTAAAACCGGCACACCCGCCTTAGCTTCCACCAAATTAACATTATTCAACTGTAATTGACGACGCATAGACACTGCCATGTCACTATAAGGATCGCTACTTTCCAAGTGCAAGGTTTGCAATTCTTGCGGAATCAGTTCACCGTTTTGGAAGTGAAATCCGCAAGCGGATAAACCAAAAACACTGGCGGTAAGAAGTAAGGATTTAAGCTGTTTAAACATAAAAATCACCTTAAAAATCGACCGCACTTTGCATTAAGTGCGGTCATTTTTTTGATTAAATTACTGCGGTTTCACCACAACATTGAGCAATTTGCCGGCAACGTAAATTACCTTAACAATTTGCATTCCATCGGTAAAACGTTTGACGTTCTCATCTGCAAAAGCGATCGCTTTCACACTTTCTTCATCTGCCTCTGCAGCCACAGTGACTTTACCACGCACTTTGCCGTTCACTTGAACCACAATCAATTTTTCATCTTCAATCATCGCGTCAGGGTCGGCTTCCACCCATGGCGCAAAATCAATGGCGTCTTGGTTGCCTAATTCCTGCCACAAACGGAAACAAATGTGTGGCGTAATTGGATAAAGCATACGTACGACAGCGCTCAGGGCTTCCGCCATGATGGCACGATCTTGCTCGTCATCCAACGGTGCGCGGGTCAATTTGTTCATTAATTCCATGACTGCCGCAATCGCTGTATTGAACGTTTGACGACGACCAATGTCATCGCTTACTTTCGCAATGGTTTTGTGGACATCACGACGTAACGCTTTTTGAGTGCTAGAAAGTGCGGTCGGATTGACGGCTGTTTTTGCCGGATTTTTGTTGTATTCAAACACCAAATTCCATACGCGTGCTAAGAAACGTTTCGCGCCTTCCACACCGGATTCTTGCCATTCCAAAGTCATTTCGGCAGGAGAGGCAAACATCATGAATAAGCGCACAGTGTCCGCGCCGTATTTTTCCACCATTTCTTGTGGGTCAATACCGTTGTTTTTGGATTTCGACATTTTGGTCATGCCGGCATGTACCAATTCATGGCCTTCATCATCCACCGCTTTCACGATACGCCCTTTGTCGTCACGCTCTAAAGTCACTTTGGTTGGCGAAACCCAAATACGTTCATTAGTCGGGCTGGTGTAATAGAACGCATCTGCCAATACCATGCCTTGACACAATAATTTGTCGGCCGGTTCATCGCTGGTGACAAAGCCTGCATCGCGTAATAATTTATGGAAGAAGCGGAAATATATATGAAAGCAGGCTTGCAAGAGGTTGAAATAAATGGCAAAAAATGTCTTATTAGAAGTGATATTGACATGGATCAAAAAGATGAAGATGGAATTTCTAATCGGGAAAGAATGGAAAGAGGTAGACCACCAATTACAAAAGATGGTGATGAAGTTGAACTTCATCATATTGGGCAAAAACCTGACAGTCCTTTAGCAGAGTTAACGACTCAAGAGCATAGAGGCACAGGAAATGATACAATACTCCATGATAAGAATAAAGAGTCAGAGATTAACAGAGGTGAATTTGCCAAGGAAAGAAAAGAGCATTGGAAATCAAGATCAGAAGAGGGAGGCTAGTATGTCTAAAATTGTAGATGTAATAAATGAATTATCTGATTTGCTTTCTACAGGAGCTGCAGATAGTGAAGTCATTGCTGGTGCAGAAAAAGAATTGGGTTTAACATTTGCTCCGGAATATAAAGAATATCTTAGCACTTTTGGTTCAGTGATAGCGGAAGATGTTGAAATTACTGGTATTGCAAAAGCTAAGAGTAGAGATGTTGTTCTCGTTACTAAAAGAGAATGGGAATTAAATCCTCAAGTGAACCATAATATGTATGTAGTGGAAAATTTAGCTATTGATGGGATAATCATTTGGCAGGATGAGGTTGGGCATATATATGAAAGCATGCCTCATAAGGAAGTAAAAAAGGTAGCGGACAGTCTAGCGGAATATATACTATCACAAAGATAGAATTCTTAGTCATTGTAGTGAATTTTTTTGGATTTTTATGTGGCTCTTCTTCTTTTGGAGAAGAGCTGATTTTAGCTTGGAGTTAATTTTATAGTTAAAACTAAACTAAGATATATAGTCTTATTCCAAATCAAATGCATAGTGTTTTAGCAAGAAATTTTACGAAGTTCATCAAAGGAGGAATGAACATGTCTCTATTACCGGATTGGAGGATTTGCCCCCATTGTCATAAGAAATACAGCTTTAATCCCGATGTGGGGAAGTTTAATTGTCCCCATTGCGGTCATCCTGCTCTGGGAGGAAAAGCAGATATTTCCCTGAAAATTCAGGATCCCTTTGGGAAAGGGGAGAATTCTCTGTTTGGGGGAAAGAAAAAGTAACGCATGAACCATCATCCAATTGTTTTAGAAATTTTAAAACATTGGGCGATGGTTCTTTTTTTCTGCAAAATCCTGTTTGTTTAAAAGCATTTTCCTTTGAACCCCATTAAATCCGGCTAGCCCCTTTTATTCCCATTTACTCCCGATAAAAAATCTCATAAAGAAAATTTAGAATGACAGTATTTGTCCTCCTTAAAAGCTAAAATCATCTTATCTTCCACGGGAAGAGTAGATTTATACCTCGCTTTCAGGTTCGGAAGGAATTGCCTATCAAAGGGATAGGTGGTACTTCCGGACCTATATTTAAAGAAGTTTTACAAGAATGTTTTTAAGGAGAATGAGTATGGAAAAGCTATTGTTTGGAGATTGGGAAGATTGCCTGAATCCTGTAGAGGAGCTTTTGGATGGGCTGCAATCTGCGATGGAGGAGTTTTGCGAGAATCTATCGGAATTTGGCGATACGATAGGAGAGGGATTATCCTATATGGAAGAGAATTGGGAGGATGAGCTGGAGACAATTTCCGGAAACTTTTTGGACGACATGGATAGAGCCAAGGAAGAGCTTTCAGAAGGGATAGAGGATTCCCTGAAGGATTTGAGCCGGGAATTAAAGGATATAGGAGAGCAGATTGGAGATGGAATAGGTCAGCTTCCCAGAATCATTAGCGAAAAGGGAGACTGGGAAAATGCTAAAGAGCTTCATGGCTTTTGCTTGCAAAAAGACCGTTTGTCCAATCGATACAGAATTGTGGATAGCTCTTCTGTGCAGAAAGCGATTGGCAGTAAAGAGGCTATGGAAGCAAGGATGGAAAGGCTTGCCAAGGGACATTTTCTGGAAGCGGGAGATGTGATAGGCGTGCATAGACCGGGTTACGAACATTATGGCATCTATATTGGAAATGGAAGGGTGATTCACTATGCCGGAGATGGCAGTGACTTCTTAGGACCGATTTGTATTCATGAGGCGGATTTTTCGGAGTTTA
This sequence comes from uncultured Oribacterium sp., assembly GCA_938030845.1. GTDB lineage: Bacteria > Bacillota > Clostridia > Lachnospirales > Lachnospiraceae > Oribacterium. Next base: position 4,818 of record CALHIC010000214.1, read on the forward strand.
TAAAGGATGGAGGAGAGTATTTTTATCTGCATTTTCAGGAGAAGCTGCCGATAAAGATTTATCGTTCCGAGAAGCTGTATTCCGGAGATAAACTTCCCTTTGCCAATACCAAGGAGTACCGGATTTTTTCTCCGGAAGAGACGGTGAGAAGAGCCAGAGAAAGGGTGGGAGAGGAAGAGTATAATCTGATCTTCCGAAATTGTGAGCACTTTGCTCTATGGTGTAAAACCGGTGTGGAGGAGTCTACCCAGGTAATCCATGGTGCCATGCAGTGCCTGGCCTTTGGACTGACCTGTGCGCTTCCGATGTTGCCTTATGATCTTTCGGAACAGTAGAAAAGGAGGCTTCCATGTATATCGTTTTTGAATATTCCTTACTGGCTCTTTGGCTTTTCTTTTTTGGTCTTATCGGCTTTTGGAAGGGGATAGAAAATACAAAGAAAATACGAGGGCTTTTCTATGAAAGATGTAGCCCTAAGGAATCCTTTCTTTTAAGTTTTTTTGGACGGATTTTTGCTTGGATTTTTATGGGCGGCTTTGCAGGATATACATTTTTCTTCATGGCCTTGCGCTTTCATCTTAGGAATCATGAGGCAGTCTTAAAGGCTTCCAATCCTATTTCTTCCAACTTTGCCTTTACCAGGAAAATGCTTGGAGAGCTGGGCAATGCTCTTGCAAAGGGCGGTACAGCAGGCAGTATGATTTCCCTAAGTCTTTTCTTGCTTATGCTGGCTTTGGTCTTTTGTAGTAGCGGAAGGTTCTTCGCATGGATGAGTAGACTTCGTTTGCAGGAAAACTGCAGCAGAAGCTGAGGAACTTCAGGACAAAATCCGTTATTTGAAGAGGGAGATATATTTAGAACGATTATTCCT
>CALHIC010000215.1 GCA_938030845.1 uncultured Oribacterium sp.
TGCGGTGCTGTTTTTTGTAGTAGGGATTATCGGGGAATATATCGCTATTCTCTTTGAAGAACTGAAGGACAGACCTCTATACATTTTATCGGATAGTAAAAATATTGAAGAGGATTCTGAAGCCTAGCGAAAGCGTGCCCCCTTCCAGACCTGTATTGCATAGAAAACGATTCCTTTTGTAGAAAAACACCAAACTTCCGAATTCTAAAAAATTCTAAGAATGAAAGAAGAAAACTCTATTTTTTTTTAAAAAAAGAAAAGCTATAATCCTCCTTGTTAATAAACGTAATCGAAAGTTATTTCGAACAGGAGGAAAAAATGAAAAGAATTTTAAGCACTTTGACAGTATCCGCATTGGCCGTATCTATGTTAGCTGCATGTGGCAGCAGCAATGCCGGAAAGACAACTACCGCAGCTGCTGAGCAGAAGGAAAGTGCAAAGGCAACAGAGAAGGCGATGGAAGGAACCAAGGCCGCTGTAGAAGAAATGAGCGGAGACTTCAGCGACAAGAAGGTTGGCGTATGTATCTATCAGTTCTCTGATAACTTCATGACTCTCTTCCGTACAGAGCTGGAAAATTATCTTGTATCCAAGGGATTTAAGAAAGAGAACATCAAGATTATGGACGGTGCTAATGACCAGGCTACACAGACCAACCAGATTGAGAACTTCATCACCGATAAGGTAGACGTTTTGATTGTTAACCCTGTTAACTCTTCCTCTGCTGCTACCATCACCGATAAGGTACAGGCTGCCGGAATTCCATTGGTTTACATCAACAGAGAGCCGGATCAGGACGAAGAGAAGAGATGGGAAGAGAAGAACTGGGATGTAACCTATGTAGGATGTGACGCTCGTCAGTCCGGAACCTTCCAGGGAGAGATTATCGCTTCCGTTGGAATGGACAAGCTGGATATGAACGGCAACGGAAAAGTTGACTACATCATGATTAAGGGTGACCCTGAGAACATCGATGCACAGTATAGAACAGAGTTCTCCGTTAAGGCATTACAGGATGCCGGAATGGAAGTAAACAAGTTAGACGAGCAGGTTGGTAACTGGGATCAGGCTCTTGCACAGTCTTTGGTTGCTAACGCATTGGCAAAGAACGGTAAGGATATCGAGGTTGTTTTCTGTAACAACGACTCCATGGCTCTTGGTGCATTACAGGCTATTCAGGCAGCAGGAAGAACCGTTGGAAAGGATATCTACCTGGTAGGTGTAGACGCTCTTGAGGAGGCTTGCCAGAACGTATTGGCAGGAACACAGACCGGAACCGTATTTAATGACTTCCTTACACAGTCCCACGCAGCAGGAGATGCAGCAATCAACTACCTCGGCGGTAAGGGAAATGACCACTACATCGGTTGTGACTATGTAAAGGTTACTAAGGACAACGCACAGGACGTATTAAATCTCTTAAAGTAATAAGATTTGCAGGAAAACTTTTTCAAAGCATGGATTTTCAGGAAAATGGAGATTTGCTAAAGAAATAGGAGCAGAAAACATTTTCCCAATACAGAACGAATTTGGGGAGTGCAGATGCATTGTGTATTTGCCTCCCCGATTGTTTTTCATTCCGAGAGTAGTGTGAAGAAATGGAGGAGGAAATGGCAGAGTATAAGTTAGAAATGAAAAATATCTCCAAATCATTTCCGGGTGTAAAGGCCCTAGACCAGGTGCAGCTGTCCGTTCGTCCCGGAACGGTGCATGCCTTAATGGGAGAAAATGGAGCCGGAAAATCTACTCTGATGAAAATTCTGATGGGAATTGCCCAAGCAGATCGGGGAGAAATCTTTCTTGAAGGCAATAAAGAGCAATTTCAAAGTCCCAAGGATGCTATGGATAAAGGAATTGTCATGATTCATCAGGAACTGAATGTACTATTGGATATGGAGGTTTCTGAAAACATTTTCCTAGGAAGAGAAATCAAAAAGAAGGGAATTCTTGCCCGCGTTGATATGGATGAACAACGGAAACAAGCACAGGCATTTTTGGATTCTGTAGGGATAAAAATTGACGCAAAAGACTTGATGAGGAATCTTTCTGTTGCACAAATGCAATTGATTGAAATTGTAAAAGCGATTTCTGTTCATGCCAAAGTAATTATTATGGACGAACCTACTTCGGCAATTACGGAAGCAGAGGCTGCAATTCTTTTCGAACAGATAGAAAAGCTGAAAAAAGCCGGTGTTTTGATTATTTATATATCTCATAAGATGGATGAAATCTTCAAAATTTCAGACAAAATCGCAGTACTTCGTGACGGTCACCTGATTCGTGTAGATGAGACCAAAAACTTTACAGAGGAAGATTTAATCCGTGCAATGGTGGGAAGAGAGCTTCAGGATGTTTATCCGAAGAAAAGCAATCATCCCGGCAAGGTGCTATTTGAAGTAGAAAATCTTGCAAGTGGAAAATATGTAAAGGATGTTAGCTTTCAGATAAGAGAAGGCGAGGTTGTGGGATTTGCCGGTTTAGTAGGTTCCGGCCGAAGTGAGACAATGGAAGCACTCTTTGGAGTTTCCCCAAGAGAAAAGGGTAAATTTCGCATTAATGGC
>CALHIC010000216.1 GCA_938030845.1 uncultured Oribacterium sp.
TCATTTGCCACAGAATGGAGGAAGCACTCTTCAATGGTCTCTCCCAGAAGAATCTCCGCCCCTCTTAAGCTATGTCAAAAATCACGAACCGCGGCATAGCCCTTGTCCTTGGAGACAATGCAAATCTTTTCGCCCGTATCCAAAAACATTCCAGTGGTAGAAGCAATATACATATCCAATGCATTGCTGTGCTGCTTTAAAAGCTTGACCATTCTTACATGAACAGCCTTCTCCTTTAAATCTTCTACTACACCTCTTTGCAAAGCAGAATTTTCATCACTGTAATAGACTACTAAAGTATCCTGCTCTGTCAGATAATGATACCCCTCAAAGCCGCTGGCATGGGTATTTTCAAAATCCACTAAAAAAATCACAACTTTTCTCCTTTTTAAATAAAGTCATCGTTATGATTATCCTGGGATAAAAAGCCGAAGAATTCTCCTTCATCCAATTTTCGGAGTATTAACTTAGCTTCCTCCAAAGGACAAGGCAATGCATCTTCTTTACAATATAGAACTTCAGAAATCATCATTACGGTTTCCGCATTTTCCTGCTTCAGACTGGGAACCAACACAAAATCTCCCACGGAAATATTGTCCTCTAAGCTCCGAAAATAACTAGGCTTTCCATTCGGTTCGGATAAACAGCTTAGAAAAATATGTTCTCCTTCTTTCACACCATGCCGGTACAGTCTTGGATCAAAAAGAGAACCGAATACACCGTAGTAGGACAGAGTCTTATGAAAGTCCTCCAACAAGTCTTCCCAGTCATCCGGAAGACCATAGCGATCATAGGACCTTTTCACTTGAAAATATCGACCATCCCGATATTGAATTGTAATCTCTAAAAGAGCCGAACTCTCTTCCCCGATGCTTCCCGCACTCTGATCATAATGTTGAAAATAGCGTTCTATATTGCCCAAAAGATAATCCACGATTTTGGGTATAAAGTACTCATGCTTTACCGAAGGAAGCTTATTCATGTTCTGCAGGTAAACAAGGCTTTGACTTTCTCTGGAAAGAAGCAGCGTCTCTTCAAAAAAGACGTCCTCTCTTTCTTCTTTCTGTGTCAAAGGATTCCAGCTTACATTCTCCCTTTCCTCTTCCACTCGTAAGGAAAAGCGCATAATTTGATGAGAATTTGCGTTATTCACCTCAGCCGTCAGTCTGTTTAAAGAAGCAATAAAATGGTTCCAACTTCCCGGAACACTATTAATCCCTTGATACTCTTTAGCCTCTTGATTCTCTTCTTTATACAATAAAAACCAACGGAAGGAAAATGCAGGAATGCCTCCTTTTTTTTCCTGAAAATAGCTACGCTTCCACTTCGGTATGGCACACTCATCTAAAGAGTTCAAAAAGCTTTCTGAAGGTTCTTTTGGCACATTTAAAACCAGAGCCGGACCCTCTTCCTCTACAGGAGCATCATAGGCATACTTAATCCGACCATTCTTCATCCAAATGTTCAATGAGCTTTCCCCTACACCCAGTCCATCCAGCTTTAAATTCAAGTACTCCAGCATGAAGCCTCTCCTTTCTCTTTAGTTAGCTTCATTATAACGTATCGTTTCGAAAAATACAGCAAAGTTCTAAAAAATAATGCTTGATTTTCAAAAAAGCTAATGGTATACTTGCACAGTTGACTGAGACGAGGTGTGATAATGGTAGTCGGCCAGCCTGGAAAGTTGGTGCCCGTTCTGCGGGTTGTGGGTTCAAGTCCCATCCTCGTCGCTAAGATAAAAAGCCTTGATTTATGTGAGAAACAACATAAATCAAGGCTTTTTTCTTTCCTTAATTCACCAAAAAAGGAGCTGTAAGCTCCTTTTAATCAAACTTTCCGGAATACTTGTCAATCTTTCCTTCATCCGCATCCTTAAAGATTTCATCCATGGTTCTCCAACCAAGTACGGCGCACTTTACTCTGGCAGGCATGTGAGAAATATCCTCCAGGATTCCGGCTTCTTCCAGCTCTTCCTTCTCCTCTTCCGTAATCTTTCCCCGAATCATGCGCAGGAAGATTTCAGAAAGTCGAAGGGCTTCGTCCTTTGTTTTTCCTATGATTAAATCGCACATAATATCTGCACTGGCCTGAGAAATGGCACAACCGTCTCCATCAAAGCTGGCTTCGGAAATAACATTATCCTTGTCCAACTTTAAATACAAGACAATATCGTCTCCACAGCTGGGATTCACGCCCTCTAAAGAAAAACTGGCATCCTCCATCTTATATTTATTGTTTGGACGAATATTATGCTCTGTTAAAATCTCATTATAATAGGTATTACTCCCCATATCCCATCACTCCTCGAATAGTTTTTAATGCGGCCAAAAAGGCATCCACATCTTCTTTAGTATTGTACAGACCAAGACTGACTCTGGTGGTACTTGGTGTTCCCATGAACTTCATCAAAGGCTGGGCACAATGGTGTCCCGCCCTTACACAAACCTGATTGGAATTAAAAATTGCTGCAATATCATGGGGGTGTACCCCGTCAATCGTAAAGGTTACAATGCCATGATGTCTTTTCGGATCTTTGGAACCTAAGATATGCACATGAGGAACCTTTTCCATTCCCTCCATGAGATAAGCACAAAGCTCCGCCTCCCTTTCCTCAATAAAGGAAAATCCGACTTTTTCCAGATAAGAAATTGCCGCTGTAAGACCAACTGCACCGCCTACATTTACCGTACCTGCCTCAAACTTATGAGGAAGCTCTGCCCAGGTAGCACCTTCCTTGGTCACATACTCTATCATTTCTCCGCCAAAAAGGAAGGGAGGCATCTTCTCCAAAAGCTCCTTCTTTCCATATACGGCACCGATTCCCATGGGGGCATAGAGCTTATGTCCGGAAAACACCAAAAAATCCACATCCAAATCCTGCACATCCACCTTGGTATGGGGAACGGACTGGGCTCCGTCACAAACAAATACAGCTCCAATTTCATGAGTAAGCTTTGCAAAAAGCTTACTGTCCTGAATATTTCCAAGAACATTGGAAACCTGAGCCATGGCCACCAGCTTCACCTTTGGATTTAATACTGCCCGGAAGCTTTCTTCCGTAATAATACCCTCTTCATTTGGCTCCAGAAAATGTAGCTTTAAGCCTTTTTCCTTTGCCAGCTGCTGCCAGGGAATGAAGTTACTGTGATGCTCCGAAACCGGAAGCATAATTTCGTCCCCCTCCTGCAAAAAGGCTCTGCCATAGGTATAGGCAATAAGATTCAATCCCTCGGTAGCATTTCTTACAAAGATGATTTCTGCGCTTTCCTTCGCATTTAGAAACTTCGCCACAGCTTCCCTTGCCTCTTCATAGGCTTCCGTAGCCTTTAAAGAAAGCTCGTAGAGCCCACGGAGAGGGTTGGCATTTTCCGCATGATAATAATGCTCCATAGCTTCCAAAACCTGCTTTGGCTTCTGTGTAGTTGCCGCATTATCCAAGTAGGCAAAGCTTCCTGTTTTGAAAATAGGAAAATCTTCTTTTAATTTTTTTGCCAATTCCTCTTTTGCCAATTCCATTATTCCTCTTCCTTACCCTTTCCTCTGATAGTCTCCTCAATATATGCCTGAATACTCTTATCGGAAATGCTGTGAATAACATTTTCCATTCTGGCTTCCGCCATCAGCTCATAGGTACTCTCCAAATCCATGCCCCTACTTTGCATATAAAAGACACTGTCCTCGTCCAAACGACCGATGGTAGCGCCGTGGTTTCCTTCCACATCATCCTCATCACAAAGAATAACCGGAATGGTCTGGTTTACCACATTGTCATCCATCAAAAGTACATTTTCCTGCTCATTTCCGCAGGCTCCCTTGGCCCCATGCTTTAAATCAATGGTGCCACGGAAGATTTTGAAGGCTTCCCCTCTCAGTACACCGTCACAGTAAATTTGCGACTCACTCTTCTTTCCGAAATGATTAACCAAGAGGTTATAATCCGCTCTTTCCTTCTTCTCCAGGAAATAGCCAAGATGCATCTCCGCCTCGCTGTGGTCTCCCAAGAGATCCGCCCTGTATCCCACATGAGCGCTCTTTCCGCTTAAGTGAATGGCGCTAAGCTTTAACTTGGCAGAGTCGGAAAGCTGCAAAGATAAATCGTCATAGCTTTGGAATGCATCACCGAACTTACTCACCAAAATCAGATTCAGCTCCGCATTCTTTTCCAAAATAAACTTTTCCTGTAAATAGGCTGAGCCTGCTGCCTTCTCCTTAGATTCTCTATGTAAGAAGAGCGTAAGCTTCGCCCCCTCCTCCAGATAGAATTGGAAGGAAGAATGCTGATTCTCTTTACTCTCATAAAGAAAATGCATAATCATGGGAGCCTTGGCTTCACCCTTTTTAATGCGATAGCCGGTACTTTCACAGCCGTCTTCCTTGGCAAGACCGGCTAATTCCTCACCCAAACCGCTGACGACTTCAGAGAAGTCTCCCTCTCCTCTAGTGGCCTCTTCTTCTATTTCCGGTGTAAAGGATTGAAATGCACCCTCAATCTTAATTTTACTTTCATTCATTTTCAGCCAGCGAAATGTAGGAACCGGCATTTTATTGATAATTAATTCTTCTGTACGCACAATTCCTCCTTCCTAGCCGATGGCTCCAACCATCTCCAAGCGAATCAGGTTATTCATTTCCACCGCATACTCCAAAGGAAGCTCCTTAGATACGGAGTCCGCAAATCCGCTGACGATCAGGGACTTTGCCTCTTCCTCGGGAATACCTCGGGACATCAGATAAAATACCGCATCATCGGAGATTCTTCCAATCTTTGCCTCATGCCCCACATCCGCCTGGTTGGTGCGAACATCAATGGCGGGAACCGTATCGGAACGGGACTGGTCATCCAGCATCAAAGACTGACAGGATACCGCAGACTTTGCATTTTTCGCCTGATTTTGAATTACCACCGCAGAACGATAGGTGGAAATACCGCCGCTCTTGGAAATAGAACGGGTATTGATATAAGAACTGGTGTTTTTACCGATATGCACCATCTTGGCTCCGGTATCCAGATTCTGCCCTGCTCCCGCAAAGGTTACTCCGGTAAATTCTGCCCTGGCATTGTCTCCCTTTAAAATGGTCATAGGATACAGATAGGAAATATGGGAACCGAAGGAACCGGAAACCCATTCCATAATACCGTTTTCATCCACTCTGGCTCTTTTGGTGTTTAAGTTATACATATTCTTGGACCAGTTCTCGATGGTGGAATAGCGAAGCTTTGCATTCTTTCCAACGAAAAGCTCAACACATCCCGCATGGAGGTTTGCCACATTGTACTTCGGTGCGGAACAGCCTTCGATAAAGTGTAACTCCGCTCCCTCATCCACGATGATTAAAGTATGTTCAAACTGTCCTGCTCCCGGCGCATTTAAACGGAAATAGGACTGGAGGGGAATTTCAACATTTACTCCCTTAGGAACATAAACGAAGGAGCCACCGGACCATACCGCCCCGTGCAGAGCCGCAAACTTATGGTCTGTCGGGGGAACCAACTTCATAAAGTGCTTTTCAATCATTTCCCCGTAGGGACCGTGAAGGGCGGACTCAATATCGGAATAAACCACAC
>CALHIC010000217.1 GCA_938030845.1 uncultured Oribacterium sp.
AGTGCTTCGGGGTCCTGAAAAATTCTTTTGATTTCTTCAAAAATTTTCCCACCCTGCATAGTAGATATGCCTCTTACATTTTCCATAACGAAAACTTTAGGCCTAACCGCTTTTACAACATTAAAGTAGTGCTTGAAAAGGTAATTTCGAGGGTCGTCAATAAATCCCTGTCTAATTCTCGCACCTGCCATAGAAAAACCTTGGCAAGGTGGTCCTCCTATAATGACATCTGCCGTCGTTCCTGCAAACATATCAGAGGTGTCTATATTTTTTATGTCATCAACAATCACATCAACTTCCGGATGGTTACGCTGATATGTGTCCGCTATAACGGGGTCATACTCTACCGCTTTTTCCACGCTGAATCCTGCTTGGATAAAGCCAAGGGATAAGCCACCGCATCCTGCAAATAAATCAATTATTTTCATCTGCGTCAATTCCTCCGCTTGTCCTGTACCTAATAGCAAAATTCTTAATATATTTGCTTTCGGTTTCAGTTAGTCCATACGCAGCATTTATAAAATCATCTATAGCCCAAATTTCTGACAAGCACTCTCGATGTTTATATTCATACTGCGTTTGTTTTGTGCCTACATATACTTTCGTTTTTTCCAATCGCTCTCTTAAGTTGTTAGCCAATTCCGTGGCACCAGTCATATCAACCTGTAGCGGCACCATGAATCCGTTTAAATCTTTACTAACGTGCCAACAATCAGACACACTAATCCAATACCACCAGAAAAGGGTAGAGTTGATCAGGCAATAGCAAAAATCAGCTTCTAACGGGATATGAAAACTGAAAACCTTATATTCAGGGTCATCTACCTTTTCTCTATAGGCCTTCATCCAAAACGCCTCTCGACGATTTAAGAAAACCGATTCAGTGCCAGCTCTCGATATAGCATATACCGATTGCATTTTTCGTGTATCAATTATTTTCTTGTAGATATCAATATCCAGTTGTGTGCCTAACTTAGGAATAAAATCTGCATTCTCATATCTATTCCTTACCATTTGGATATCAGAAAAAAGCGTACCGCGTTCTTGCTGATACCAATACTGATAGTTTCCGGTAAAAACAGTTTTTTTCACCTTTCGGTCTTTTCCGATTAGAATACATAATTTTTGATGCACCGAATCAAATAAACAATCCGGTCTATCTGCGTAACTTAAAATATATTGTTCAGAAACTAGGTCTCCTAATTCCTCTCGAAGTTTTTTCATCCTCGGTGTAGACACATATGAAAGAGGAATTATAAATCCGATAGAACCGTTCTTTTCAAGTTTCCTTGCCGCATTTAGGAGGATATTAGCATAAATGTTCCCATATTTATCACTAAGTTCAAGACCGGATTTGAAATCCTCAACATAAGGTGGATTACCTATCACGATATGATACTTATCCTCAAAAGAGGCCTCGTCTGCAATAAAATCAAAGGATGTAAATCGTCTGTTCATTACATTTCCAAGCCCGATACAATAATCAGCGCCGCAAGATTCTATAATGAACAGTAGCAATCTCAATTCTGCAATAATTATGGATTCAACATTCACATCATTGCCATAAATCGTAGAAACTACCTTTTGTATAAGACGATTGGTAATCTTTGCATTTTTCTTTAACAAATCAATTTTAATTTCAAGTGCTGCAAGCAGATATTCTCCCGCTCCACACGTTGGGTCAAACACGGTCTTCCCACAGCAAAATGAACGGTATGGTATGTTATCCAGGTTCATATCACTAACATTGGATGCTGTAAGTTTTCCGAATGAGGCTTTAATACTATTCGTGAGGATAAATCGGACAACATCATTTGGGGTGTAATATACCCCCTTGCTTTTTCTTATGCTCTGTTTCTCATTAATCTTGGAAAGAGCATCCTGAACTTGAGTATATGTTCGTTTAGATGAAGCTACATCAACACACTGAAAATCGTCTCTTCTTGCAATGCTTTTTAACTCACCGCAAATCAGTTCTACTTCCTTAGGCGAATAAACTTCTTGGATATATAAATAGATAAGGTTCAATGCCTCATCTACAGGACTATATTTTTCACCCCTTGCCAAGGATGTATTAGTTTTACCCATTAGGAAATGCATCCTTTCGTTCCTGTTCTTCAAAATTTTCTTCTCTAACAAATTCCATGATGTCTCCAACATCACAATTGAGAGCGTTGCATATTCTAAGCAACACATCTGTATTGACGTTGCCACCTTTTCCAAGTTTGGCAACCGATGTGGCACTAATCCCACTCATTTCACGCAATGTCTTTTTATTTATTCCACGGTCTATTAATAATTTCCACAATTTATTGTAGCTAAAACGCATCCGCTTTACCTCCACACTTTGTATGCTTTTCTGTTCTTCTTTGCACCACCGAATACTTATACACCTTTATTCCGAAGTGCCAATGACCTATGCTAAACATTATATCACAAAAATACGCAAAAGTCTATAAAAGTTTGTGAACGCAAAGTTAATTTCGCTTTCACGGCTGTTTATCCGCATTCTCATTGTCGCAAGACAATCACCTTATCCACCCAACTCTACACAAAATCATCTTGTCAACTCAACCTTGTCCGTTTTCAACCTGTCAACTCAACCCTCGATTTCTCTTGGCAGCAAGCACAAATAAACAAAAAAATCCGAGAGCCGGAAAAGAACTCCCATCTCTCGGAAATGTCTTGTTTTCAAGCCTTTTTCGGTATTTACTTCTGTACTTTTGACATCAACACTACGCACTCAACATGTCCTGTCCTAGGGAAATTATCAATTCCCACCCATTTCTCCAACTTATATCCGCCTTCTCTTAAATACTTCATATCTCTCGCCAGACTTCCCGGGTCACAACTTACATAGACAATTCTCTTTGGGCTGAGTTCTAAGACGGCAGAAAGGCAGGCTTCATCACAGCCTTTTCTAGGGGGATCTAAGGAAACCACATCTACCAGATTGCCCACGTCCTTGCCTTCCCTCTTCTGTTCTTCCACCCATCTGGGAAGGACTTCTTCTGCTGCCCCCACGAAAAACTCCGCATTGTGAATGTTGTTCTTTTCCGCATTTTTCTTGGCATTCTCAATGGCTTCCGGAATGATTTCCAGCCCATAAACCTGCTTTGCTTTTTGTGCGAGGAAGAGGGAAATGGTACCGATTCCGCAGTAACAATCCCAAACCGTTTCTTCTCCTGTTAATGCCGCATACTCCAAAGCTTTTCCATAGATTTTCTCGGTCTGCACCGGATTCACCTGATAAAATGAGGGCACGGAAATAGAGAAGCTCAGCTCCCCGATTTTATCTTCTATACTGTCTTTTCCGTAAAGGCAGAGGGTTTCTCTTCCTAAAATGGTGTTGCCGCTACCTTCGTTGATATTCACGCAAAGACCAATAATCTTTTCCTGAATTTTTCTATTTTCCTCGCAATGTCCATCAGCCTCGCTTTGTGTATCCACTCCACAGTGCAGCTCTGCTCTACTTTGTGTATCCATATCGCATTGCATATCCGCCCTGCTTTGTAAACTGCCTTCCTCGTCATTTAGCGAGAGTCCCTGCAACCTCTCCCAAAGCTCCTTCCCATGAGCCAGACTTCTGCCATTAATAACAAGGCAAAGCAGGATTTCTCCGGTAGAAAATCCCTTTCTTAGAAAAATGTGGCGAAGCAGACCCTTCCCTGTTTCTTCCTCATAGCCGGAAATCTTGTATTCCTTTGCCCATTCCTTGATGCACTCTAAAATCAAAGGATTCTCTGCGCTGTTAATCAGGCAGTCCTCGGTTTCGATAATGCGATGGCTATGGAAGCCGTAAAATCCCATACTAAGATCAGAAGATTTTTCTTTAGCTTCTATTTTATTCTTTCCAGGCCACTTCCCGTCCACTTTCCAATCCGAAACAGAAGTTGCCCCTCCACTTCTTATTTCCTTCCTACTCTGCACCGGATACTGTGCTTTATTCCGGTAGCGTGAAAGCACTCCCCCCAGAATTCCCTCTTTTTTCCTCTCTACTTCCTCTGGAAAAAGTCCGGCAATACGGATCAGGCTTTGGGCGATTCTATCTTCTTTCCATGCCAGCTCTTTTTCATAGGATAAATGTTGTAGCTGGCAGCCTCCGCATTTTCCCGCTACGGGACAGAGGGGCGCAATGCGATGGGGAGAAGCCTCTAGGAGATTTTCCACCTTGGCATAGGCATAGTTCTTTTTCACCTTTAAAATCCTGGCCTCTACCAGGTCTCCCATGACGCTGTCTTTCACGAAAAAAACCAAGCCGTCCTTTTTTCCGACGCCCTGGCCTTCCTCTGTCAAATCTGTTATTTCCAGCGTAATCAAATCATTCTTTTGGAGAGAATGCTCTTTATTCCTCAACTTAGTTTTTTCGGAACTATTTTTTTCTGATTTTCTTTGTTTAGACTTATTCTTCTCGGACTTGTGTTCCTCGGTCATATTTTTTCCTAACTTAGTTTTAGCAAACATATTTTTTCCTGACACTATTTTCCCCTGCATACATTTCTTTGGCGTTTAGCTATTTCTTTCCCGATAAACCAACAAAAAGGCTTATCCCTATAGCTATTCCAAAAATCACAAAAATAATCAGCATATTTTCTCCTATAGGCTAAAACTCTATCCAACTCCCTCTGTGCTAAAGCTCCATCCAATTCTCTCCGTACTAAAAAGCTCTGTCCAATTCCCTCCGTGCTGAAGTTCCATCCAACTCCGCCTTCTCTACCACTTCAAAATCAAACTTAAGAGACTTAAAAAGGGCAATCCCCCCTGCTTTAACAGGATCATCTTATCTGAGCTGATGGCTCCGTATACCGCCACCAAAAACATGATGCTGCAGAGCACAAGGGTAAGCTCCACATTGGCACCGGGGCTGTAAACGCCGTAAAGTAAAGCCAAACCCAACAGGCCATTATAGATTCCCTGGTTTTTAAATAGAGTGCTGATATTTTTATTTCGTAGCTCCCGAACCGACATTTTGAAAACCCGGGCAGTGCTGTCGCTGTCGGTCATAAAGGTTTCCAAAAGCATAATGTATAAAAACAATCCTGCCGTAGCGGTCATCAGGATTTTCTGAACTGTGGTGATTTCCATCTTATTTTTCTCCCTGTGAAACTGCAAGGTTTCTTCTACTACTCTGGCGTAAAACATATTGCCGTATAGATAACGGTAGCCGCCATTTTCCTTTTTGGCAATGGGGTGGCTGTATTTTATCGTCTTCCCTTTCGCCATGTTTTTGGCAAATTCCTCTGCCAATGCATCGGTGTATTTGCCTCCGTTTTTCTCTACATAATACAAAAAGCCGGGGCCGTAATTATAGGCCTGAATCACTGCTTTTTCCTCCAGCCCCAAGGCCCTTGCCTTTTCCTTTAAATCCTTATAATACTTTAGCCCTTGTTCAATGGAAGCATCCGTATCCAATGTGTTTACCGGCAGGCCCTTGGACTCGCTGGACTGCATCACATCCTTTAGTTTGCCGTGGGATTCCACTGTCATAATGGCAAAGAGCACATCCAGGTCCTCTTCCAGTCCCTTTTCTTTGGCCACCCGCTCCATGGCGGCCTGGTGCTTTAGGACGGAAGCCGGAAAATACCATTGGGTCTGATGGGCTTTTCGGAATAAAAAAATACCGAAAAGAAAGAGAAGGAAGAAGGCGGAAAAAAGCTTGATACCTTCCATAAAGGAAGCAGTTCTGCCCTGCTGCCTCTTCGCTTTTTTCCCTTGAAAAAAGGAGAAAACTCCCTTTTTCTTTTTGCCTCTTCCTTTCGCCATTCCGTTTCTTTAATCCTCTATAGCCATGTGAAATAGATCTGTAATTACTGATCCAAAATAATTTTATTTACACTTTTTATAAGCTTGCCACCGCATCCCGAAGCTGAATCAATCCCTGTTCCAAAAGCTTCCGGGAGCAAGCTACATTCAGACGCATAAATCCGGAAATTTCCTTTCCGAAGGATACGCCGGCATTGAGACCGATTTTTGCCTTATGCACCATAAAATCATTCAGTTCCTTATCGCTCATGCCTAAGCCGCGGCAGTCCAAGAGCATCAAGTAGGTGGCATCCGGCACGTGAACCTTAAGCTTTGGAATCTCGCGACTGACAAAGTCTTCCACAAAGCTTAGATTTGCCTCCAGGTAAGGCAGGAGCTGGGAAAGCCATTCTCCGCCCTCGCGGTAAGCCGCTTCCATAGCCACGGAAGAAAAGGCATTGTTTCTATGGATATCCATCCTGGTCCAGAACAGGTCGAAATCCTTCTTCAGTTCTTGATTCGGGAAAATGGTGGTGGAGGCCTGCAAACCTGCCAAGTTAAAGGTCTTACTTAAGGATACGCAGGTAATCACCGTTTCCTTTGCCAAGGGAGAAACGGTTGCAGCGCGCAAATGCTTCTTCCCATGGAAGATAAGGTCAGAGTGAATTTCATCGGAAACCACCAGCACATGATGCTTGTGGCAGATTTCAATCATTTTCTGCAGCTCTTCTTTTTCCCAAACCAATCCCAGCGGATTATGGGGATTACAAAGAATGAAAATCTTGGCTTCCTTTGCTTTCTCCTCAAAGTCTGCAAAATCCACCTGCCATCTGTCTTCCTTTTCCACTAAGGCATTGGCCAAAACCTTTCTGCCGGCCATATCCGGAATATCCCAGAATTCTGTGTAAACCGGACTTTGAATCAGGATTTTATCATCCACATGGGAAAAGGTACGGACAATGGCGGTAAGGCTTTGTACTACGCCTAAGGACCAGGACATGAGTGCGGTGTCCGGACACCAGTCATAGCGTTCCTTCTCCCAGTTCTGTACTGCTTCAAAATAGGAGTCCGGTCTGGAAGTGTAGCCAAAGATTCCTTCTTCCGCCCGTTTCTTGCAGGCGTCGATAATGGGCTGGGCTGTTTTAAAGTCCATATCCGCAATCCAAAGGGGAATCAAATCCTCTGTACCGAACTTCTTGATTCGTTCGTCATACTTTGCACAGCGAGTTCCCTTTCTATCGATTACTTCATCAAAATTGTATTGCATTGGCTTACTTCCTTTCTTAATGATCCTAGTAGTTTTTTAATAGCTTGTCTTTCAGACTATTCTAATCCTTGATTCAGCAGTTTAGCCTTGTCATCCGGACAATTTATCTTAATTCCTTAGCCTGACTCTTTGTCTTAATCCCTTAAAGCGGTTTTTTACTTTATTTCTTCCGAAAAAGAGCCGCTCTTATCCGAGCTTTCACCCTTTTCCAGACTTTCCTTCAGCCGGCTTCCTCTCGGACTCTGACTTCGCTGAAATATTCTGCCGGCTTCTCTGCTTTTTTCTCTTCTAACTTTTCTGCCGGCTTTTCTTCTGCCTTCTCCGCCGGCTTCTCTGCTGTCTTTTCCGCTACCTTAGAGCTTTCTTTTTTCTCCTGCTGCCCTTCCTGCTTTTCTTTGGAAACTTGAAGATTTTCTTCTTTTTGGGAAGAAAGAGCATTGGCACAGGAATCCTCGCCTTCCTCTGTAAAGGCAAATAACGCACAGCCGAAGCCCTTTAAGGGGTAGGCAATGTGATAGTCTCTTCCGTCACATTCTCCCTTGACCACGGGGTAGTATTTTTCCTCCTTGCAAAGCCCTTCTTCTGTAAGAATCAGTCTTGCTTCCTTGGCTTTCGGCATACCTACCCAGTATTCTTCGTGATCCATAGGAGTCATATTCACCACGAAGAGCAGGCTTTCCCGATGTTCTTTCGAATTTGTAGCAGAAGCGTCCTTGCCGCCCTCTAAAGCTATATTGCCGTTTTCTAAAACGGCCTTACCCTCTGTTGCCACTGCCGCCAGGGCGCTATTCTGAACTCCCGGCTTTCCGAAATGGGGCAGATGGTTTTTCGGGTTACGAATAAAGCTATAAATAGAACGGCTGGCATCGTCCGCATTTACCCAAGAGAAGCCTTCATAAAGATAGTCCGCCTCATAAAGGGCAGGATAGCTCTTATACAGTTGTAAAAGATCTCGTAAGAAGGAATGCAAGGAGCGGTTCTCCTGTTCTTCCAGCAAATGCCAATCAATGGAGCAATCCTCGTTCCACTCTCGGTATTGCCCGAAATCCTGTCCCATAAAGAGCAGCTTCTTTCCGGCGTGGCCAATCATAAAGAAGTATGCCGCCTTAAGGTTCCGAAACTTCTGTTCCCGGCTTCCCGGCATTTTCTCAATCATGGATCGCTTTAGGTGTACCACCTCGTCATGGGAGAGCACCAGGATGAATTTCTCCGAATAGGCATAGCTCATGCCGAAGGTCAGCTGATTATGGTGGTAGTTTCGATACATGGGATCTTCCTTCATGTAGCTCAGGAAGTCATGCATCCATCCCATATTCCATTTGAAGTGGAAGCCTAAGCCCCCCTCATCCGGAGACTTGGTAATATCCGGCCAGGCAGTGGACTCCTCCGCAATAATTACGGTGCCGTCCTCTCTCTTTCGGATAATGGAATTTAAATGCTTAAAGAACTCGATGGCTGCCAGATTGCCGTTTCCTCCGTAGATATTGGGAAGCCATTCTCCGTCTTTTCTGCCGTAATCCAGATACAGCATGGAAGCCACCGCATCCACTCGTAAGCCATCAATATGATACATGTCGTACCAATAGAGGGCATTGCCAATGAGGAAATTCTGCACCTCAGTCTTTTCATAGTTAAAGACCTTGGTGCCCCAGTCCGGGTGCTCTCCCAGTCTACTGTCCGGATGCTCATAGCAGGCGGTTCCATCAAAGTCCGCCAGTCCGTGGGCATCCTTAGGAAAATGTGCGGGAACCCAGTCTAAAATCACTCCGATACCGTGCTGATGCAAAATGTTAACCATCTCCATAAACTGTCTGGGATTGCCATATCGGGAGGTGGGGGCATAATAGCCGGTTACCTGATAACCCCAGGAGCCGTCAAAGGGATGCTCCGCAATGCCCATCAATTCCACATGGGTATAGCCCATATAGTTGCAATACTCTGCCAGCTGTTCTCCCGCTTCGATGTAATTGATAAAACCGTTATTTTCCGGACGGTTGCAACGTTTCCAGGAGCCCAAATGTACTTCATACACGGACAGGGGAGATTCTTCCGGATTTCTCTTCTTTCGCTCTTCCATCCATTTTCCGTCTGCCCAGGGAAAATCAGAAAGGTCTGCTGTAATGGAGGCGGTTCCCGGTCTGAATTCCGCTGCAAAGGCATAAGGATCCGCCTTATAAATCCACTCTCCCGCCTCTGTCAAAATGGCATATTTATAAAGCTCTCCCACTCCCATTCCGGGATAAAAGCCTTCATAAATGCCTGTACTTTCTAAGGGAAGCATGGGATTCCTCTCCGGATCCCAGCCGTTTCGGTCACAAACGATAGACACTCTCCTGGCATGGGGAGCCCAAACCGCGAAATGGATTCCCTCCTGCCCTTCAAAGCAAGCAGGATGAGCCCCCATCTTCTCATAAATTTTATAATGCCTTCCGTTTCCAAAAAGATACCGGTCTAACTCTGAAAGAAAACCTTCCATAGAACTCTCCTCCTCTTTCCATCCGCAGATGGGAATCATCTTTAGCCATGAAATACCCAGCTTCCACACATAAGCTCTTTCCATCCGCAGATGAGAATCATGCTCTTTGTTTATCTTCTTAGTATACCTTATTTTCAGGGCTTTTGTCCTCTTATTTTATTGTTTTACAAAGAAAATGGAGGGCAAAATTTCCCTCCACTCTCAATCTGAACCTATTATTTTAACTTAATGATTCTTCCTCCGTGAGCTTCACAGAAAACCTTGATATTCCCTTCCTCTGTCAGCTCCACCGGCTCCGTGGTCATCAGGTCAAAGGCAATGCTCGCCTTCTTGGGAAGGGTTAAGGTAATATATTGATCCATGCTGTCATTGTTCAACACCGTAAGCACGGCGCTGTTTCCGTCCAATCGAAGATAGGCATAGAGTCTATGGTCCAGGTAAACCTCTTTAAACTCTCCGATTTGCAGCTCCGAATTCTTTCCGTGAATTTCCGCAAGCTTTGCAATATAGCTGGTAAAGGCATCCGGCTTATATTGGGACAGAGTGAACTTCGGAGCAAGAATTTCTCCCTCCTTTTCCCCTCTTTTTCCCGCCAAAGCATATTCTCCTCCATAATACAGAGTAGGTCTTCCCGGCAAGGTGAAAAGCGCCATATAGATTCCCCAAAGATTTTTTTCCTCTTCTAAGACCGTGGCGATTCTATGGGTATTGGGACTTTCCAGAAAGAGCTGCATTTGCTTAGTAAGCTCTTGATTTTTTCCGATTCTCTGGGCCAAATCATAGAAATTCTTCTCATTAAAGGCTTGGCAAAGCCCCTGATAAAGCTCCTGATTGGCCAGAGATTGTAAGGTTTCCGTATTGATTGCTCTGGTCAGCTCTCCGATAAACTGCTCCCCCAAAAGGAAAAACTCCGGCTTCATTTGACTGCTGAAGTAGCGGAGGGATTTTTGAAAATGAATGTCCACCGCTTCACTGTAGGCCAGACGCAGGCCGTCAATATCATAGGCGGAAATCCAGTGCTTTACCTGTTCCACAAGGTAACGCCGAAGCTCCTCATTATCCAGATTGAACAAGGGATGTTCCGGCATATTTCTAAAGGATTGATAGGAAAAAGAATCCCCCATGGGGGAGCTCTTTGAAAAGTCTAAATCCAAAAACCAGTCACAATACGGGGAAGCTTCTCCCTTTTCCCGCAAATCTTGGAAGGCGAAAAAACTTCTGTCACAGAAGGGGAAGGCTACATCCAAAACCACGCGGATTCCCATCCCATGGGCATCCTCCACAAAGCTTCGGAACTCTTCTTCCGTTCCCAACCATTCCCGAATCTGACGAAAGTCACCCGTGCCGTACTGCAAGGGATTCTTGGAAAACACCGGTCCCAGGATAATGCCGTCACAGCCTAAGACCTTTAAATAGGGGAGGTATTCCTCCAGCTCCTTGATATTGCTGTTCTCATCCCCGGAAAGGGTGGAAAGCACCGCCCCCGGCAGGATTTGATAAAAAATTGCGCCATCATACCAGGCCATGATTGCTCTCCTGTAATTTCTTCACAAAACGCTCTATTCTTTCCAAAGCCAGCTTTAAATTCTCAATGGAATAGGCGTAGGATATACGAATAAAGCCCTCTCCCGAATCTCCGAAGGCATTTCCCGGCACCACCGCCACCTTTTCTTCCCGAAGCAGTCGTTCCGCAAATTCTTCACTGCTGAGACCGAACTTCTTAATGCAGGGAAAGACATAGAAAGCCCCAAAGGGTTCAAAGCAGTCCAAACCCATTTTCTGAAAATGGTACAAGAGGAGTCTTCTTCTTTCATTGTAGGCATCCCGCATTTTCAGCACGTCCTCTTCTCCGTTCCGAATGGCTTCCACAGCGGAATACTGGGAGGTGGTGGGAGCGCACATAATGGCATACTGATGAAGCTTCAACATTTGCTTTAAAATGGGTGCCGCGCTGCAGGCATAGCCCAAGCGCCAGCCGGTCATGGCATAGGCCTTGGAAAATCCGTTGATATACACGGTTCTTTCCCGCATTCCCGGAAACTCGATAATGGAATGATGCTCTCCCTTGTAGCAAAGGGCGGAGTAGATTTCATCGGTCAGCACATAGAGATTATGCTTTAAAATCAAGGGCACAATCTCTTCCAAATCCTTCTTCTCCATGATGGCACCGGTAGGATTGTTGGGGAAGGGGAGAACCAGTATCTTCGTTTTCTCGGTAATGGCCTGCTCCAGCTTTTCTTTCGTCAGACGGAATTGATCCTTTGCTTCTAAAGCAATAGGCACCGGTACGCCGTAGGCCATTTTCACGCAGGGGCTGTAGGAAACATAGCAGGGCTCCGGAATCAAAACCTCGTCTCCCGGCTCTAAAATGACACGCATAGCCAGGTCAATGGCCTCCGAACCTCCTACGGTAACCATAACCTCATTTTTCGGGTCATACTGCAGCTGATGCTTCTCGGCCACGTAGTCGGAGATGGCTTCTCGAAGCTCCAACAGTCCCGCATTGGAGGAATAAAAGGTTCTCCCCTTCTCTAAAGAATGGATTCCCTCTTCCCGAATATGCCAGGGAGTATCAAAGTCCGGTTCTCCCACGCCAAGAGAAATGGCATCCTTCATTTCCGATACAATATCAAAAAACTTCCGGATTCCACTGGGACGTATATTTACAATCGCCGGGTTTAATTCCCTGGGCAGATTTTGTTGCTGTTCCTTGTTTTCGCTCATGCTCACTCTCTTATTTCTTCCTTAGAAAAATCCTCTTGACTCTCCCTGAACACTATGGAGATACCTGCATTCTTTCATCCTTCTTCGGCGCCACCAGCTTGGTGCCATGATCCTTGTACCGCTTTAATACGAAGTGGGTGGCTGTGGAAAGGACGGACTCCATAGGTCCTAACTTCATGGAAACGAAGTTAGCCACTTCCTTCATGGTTCTTCCCTTCACGATTACAGTAAAGTCAAAGGCTCCACTCATCAGATACAAAGCATCCACTTCTTCATACTGGTAAATACGCTCTGCAATACTGTCAAAGCCCATGCCTCTCTGGGGAGTTACCTTCACCTCAATGAGGGCATCTACCCGTTCATCCTGGGTGCTGTCCCAGTTAATCAGGGTGTGGTAGGCACAAATCACGCCTTCCTCTTCCATAGCTTTAATTTCAGCCCCTACCTGTTCCGGGTCTTCTCCCAAAAGAGCAGCCAAATCCTCCACAGGTAATTTTGCATTCTTCTCTATGATGCTTAGAATTTTTTCTCTCATGCTTCTCCTTTATTTTCCTTCCATAGGGCCGGATATCTGTTTTATAAAAATTCTCAGGTTCTTCCCTTGCCAAGCGGAAAAGCTTAGCCTGAAGTTCTTTTCCGAAAATCTATTGTACTCAATTTCCAAAATCACCGCAAGGGAAAGGCATTCTCCTTAAAATACAAAGGCATTCGTCTTAAAATACAAGGGAATCCTCTTTCCTAAAGAAAGCCGGCAGGCTCTCCTCCAGCTCCTTTTTGGAAAACAGCTCCTCCAAGCTGTCCCTCTCCCGCTTCGTTAAAAAGGACTCTCCCTGAGCGTCCCTTCTCATGCGTTTCTTCCCTTCTTCCGAAATGCCGATACAGGAAGCAATAATTCCTCTCCCCCTTGCCAGCTCTGAAAAAGCCTCAGCCTCTTCCAGCCGAAGAAGATAGGCATTTCCCGAATAAAGATAATAGGGGGAAATCTGAAACTGTTCGCAGAGCTCTATCGTCCCCTGTAAGAAGGGGATTTTTTCGTAGGAAAAGGAAAAGCCGCCTCCGGAAAGTTGCCAAAGGCCGGAAAGAATTCCTCCTCTTCCCAGGGGCAGTATCTCTGAAATCCCGAAGTCGGAAATCCAGTTTGGAAAAAGATTTTCCACCTTTCCTAAGCTAAGTTCTCCCGCATTCCATTTGGCTTGCAGGTCTTCTTCATAAAGAGGAATGCTTTGCCCCTTCTTCTCTCCCTCTGTAAACAAAAGGATATTTTCCGCGGAAAGGATGGGTTGCCCCGGGCAGCTTTGTGGCTGTCCGCCTTTTTCCGGCAAGGTCTTAACGGCCTCCCCAGTTCGCTTCCCATGAGCCGTCTCTTTCAAATAAAGTCTTGGCAAGCTTCTCAGTCTTTCCTCTTCTTCCTCTATAAAAGCTTTGGAAAAGGGGCAATCCTGATCCTCTCGTATTTTTTTCCATAAAAACTGGCTACCCCATTGTCCGGGGTAGCCTAAAAGAAGTAATTTCTCTCTTCTCATTTTACATTCTCGAAAGCAATGGTGGCAATACCATGGTAAGTACCATCATGGCAATCAAAATCACAACGATTACTGTAGTAATGGTTTTTTTCTGTTTTGGACTAAACATAGTTTCTCCTTTTCTTTCCTAATCCTTGCCATTGTAATTCCAAATGAAAGGATAAGCAAGAGATTTGAAGAATCTTCTGCCCTATAGGCGGATCTCCTTGTGAAAATCCAAGCTACAAAGACAGCATTTTAACAGAATTCCGGCTTTCTACATATAGGTCTTCTTGTAGAATTCCAGTCTTCCCAGGGCTCTGGCCAAAGCCGCCTGGGACTTCTTAAACTCCTGATAGCTCTGCTTCTGGCGAAGCTCTTCCTCCGCCCTTTCCTTGGCCTCTTCCGCTCTGCGGATATCCATCTCCTCCTTGGTTTCCAGAGTGTCCACCAAAAGAGTAAGACGGTTGTTGGCAAATTGCAGGATACCCTTTCCTACTTCCACATGCTCCCAGGAGCCGTCCGGCTTCTGCATGTCCAATACGCCGATATCCACCGCTACGACAATCGGGGCATGGTGTGCCATAAAACCGATTTGTCCGTCCAGTGTTCGTACGTTCAGATATCGCAAACGGTCATCATAGTACACTTTGTTGGTGGCAATGACCTTTGCGCTAAATAAGTTTCCGTTTCCTCGCATCATAGAAAACTCCTTAGCCCTTTAAGAGCTCTGCCTTCTTCTTTACGTCCTCCAGATTTCCTACATTGAAGAACGCAAGCTCCGGCACATCATCCATTTCTCCGCTGATAATGGCCTTAAAGCCCTCGATGGTTTCCTTCAAAGGCACGTAGCGTCCTGCTACGCCGGTAAACTGTTCTCCCACAAAGAATGGCTGAGAAAGGAAGTTACGAATCTTTCTGGCACGATATACCAAAAGCTTATCCTCCTCGGAAAGCTCTTCCATACCCAGGATGGCGATAATATCCTGTAATTCCTTGTACTTCTGTAAAATCTGTAAAACGCTCTGGGCAGTATCATAGTGCTCTTTTCCTACAATGCTTTCTTCCAAAATACGGGAAGAAGACTCCAAAGGATCCACCGCCGGATAAATACCCTGCTCAACAATCTTTCTGGAAAGTACCGTAGTAGCATCCAAATGGGCAAAGGTGGTTGCCGGTGCCGGGTCGGTTAAGTCATCCGCCGGAACGTATACCGCCTGTACGGAGGTAACG
Source organism: uncultured Oribacterium sp. (assembly GCA_938030845.1). Taxonomy (GTDB): domain Bacteria; phylum Bacillota; class Clostridia; order Lachnospirales; family Lachnospiraceae; genus Oribacterium. Next base: position 14,945 of record CALHIC010000217.1, read on the forward strand.
GATCCCTCCTTGGTGGAGGCGATTCTTTCCTGCAGCTGTCCCATTTCGGAAGCCAGGGTAGGCTGGTATCCTACCGCGGAAGGCATTCTTCCCAACAGAGAAGATACCTCGGAACCTGCCTGCACAAAACGGAAGATATTATCAATAAAGAGCAATACATCCTTCTTCTGCACATCACGGAAATACTCCGCCATGGTAAGTCCGGTCTCCGCTACACGCATTCTGGCTCCGGGAGACTCGTTCATCTGTCCGAATACCAGAGCAGTGTTCTTAATAACACCGGATTCCGTCATTTCCATATAGAGGTCATTACCCTCACGGGAACGCTCTCCCACTCCGGTGAAAATGGAGTATCCGCCGTGCTCTGTTGCCACGTTTCGAATCAACTCCTGAATCAGGACGGTTTTTCCAACTCCGGCTCCTCCGAAAAGACCGACCTTTCCGCCCTTTGCATAGGGAGCAATCAGGTCAATAACCTTGATTCCGGTTTCCAGTACCTCCTGTACCGGGCTTTGATCCACAAAAGCAGGCGGTTTTCTGTGGATTTCCCATTCCTCTCCATCGGTAATGGGATCCTTTCCGTCAATGGTTTCTCCCAATACATTAAAGAGACGACCGAGAGTCTGCTCTCCCACCGGAACAGAAATTCCCTTTCCTGTGGAACGGACCTCCATGTCTCTTTCCAATCCCTCACTGGGGGCCAGCATGATGCAACGGACGGTATTCTCTCCTAAATGCTCAGCTACCTCCATGGTTCCTGTTACGCCGTGGTTGTCTACCACCATGGCGGTCTTAATCTTGGGAAGCGGGGCTTCCATAAACTCCACATCCACAACAGGTCCCATAACCTGGACAATTTTTCCTGTCTGCATTTCCCCCTTCTCCTCTCTTTATACAATTAAACCTCTTGTTTATTTTTCTTTTTGGCCGCCTTCTGGGCCTTGGCACCTGCGGCTATCTCCGTGATTTCCTGGGTAATCTGGGCCTGTCTGGCACGGTTATACTGAATACGGAGCTTTTGCTTCAGCTCGTTTCCGTTTCGGTTTGCCGCATCCATGGAGGTCATTCTGGCCTGTTGCTCCGCACAAAAGGCCTCCACCAAAGCACTGTAAATATAACCGTTAATATAATCCGGGATAACATTGTCAATCAAGGCATCCGTGTTCGGAAAAATATTAAAGGCCTCATAGTTTGCGGTAATCGGCAGCTTAACAAATACCGGATGAAGCTTATCCAAGGGAAGAAGCTGTTCCTCCTCACATTCCATTTCCAAAGAATTCTTCATTCTGGTGAAAACGATATGGAGTTCGTCAATCTCCTTATCCTCGAAAAATTCCATCATTTTCCGGGTAATCACACGGGCTCTGTGCAGGGTAGGATTCTGGGCGGTGTAATGAAAGGCCTCTTCAATGGGAATGTTTCTGCTGTGAAAATAGCTTCTTCCCATCTCTCCTACCACAAAAAGCCGATAATTTTGATACTTCGCTAAAAGCTCTTCCGTTTTCCGGATGACATTGTGGTTATAAGCTCCTGCCAGTCCCTTATCCGCGGTCACACAGATAATGGCTACCCTTCCCTGACCGTTGGTTACCCCCTCTCGAAGATCCAAATAAGGGTGGGTATAGTCCTCCGGTAAATGTCGCATAACTCTGGCCATCATAGACTGCAGGGTATAGAAGTAAGGCTCGGTTTGCATCAAACCCGCTCTGGCCTTACGCATCTTTGTACTGGAAATCAAATACATGGCATTGGTAATCTTCATGGTGTTATCAATGCTGTGGATTCGGTCTCGTAATTCTCTTGTTGTAGGCAAGGTCTGCCTCCTTTATGAAAGCTTTTCCTCTTCCTTCTTCAGAAAATCATGGTAGAGCTGAATAATCCGCTGTTCCATATCTTCCTGCAAAAGGCCGGAAATCTCTATGTTCCTGATTAAATCTCCCTCCTGCTCGTTAAAGAAGGCCAAAACTTTATTCTGTAAGTCCTTCACATCCTTCTTCGCTGTACCCAGGAATTCTTTATGAAGGGCAAGCACCAAAGTTACTACCTGCTCTCCCAAAGAAAGGGGACGGCCAAGGGGCTGCTTCAACAGCTCCATTAAAATTGCTCCCTGTTCCAGCTGAGTCTTGGTACTTTCATCCAAATCCGAAGAGAACTGGGTAAATACCGCCATTTCTCTATACTGTGCCAAGTCGATACGCAGGGAACCTGCCGCCTTCTTCATGGCCTTGGTCTGGGCTGCACCACCCACACGGGATACGGAAAGTCCTACATTTACCGCAGGTCTCTGTCCCTCAAAGAAAAGGTTACTCTCTAAGAAGATCTGTCCGTCGGTAATGGAAATAACGTTGGTAGGAATATAGGCGGAAACGTCTCCGTCCAAAGTTTCGATAATCGGAAGGGCGGTAATACTTCCTCCTCCCAAAGTATCGGACAAACGGCAGGAACGCTCCAGCAAACGGGAATGGAGATAGAAAACGTCTCCGGGATATGCCTCACGTCCGGGAGCTCTTCCCAAAAGAAGAGACAGGGCACGATAAGCTACCGCATGCTTGGAAAGGTCATCATAAACAATCAGTACATCTCTTCCCTGATACATAAAGTACTCTGCCAAAGAAGTTGCCGCATAGGGGGCAATGTACTGAATCGGTGCCGGATCCGCCGCTGTTGCCGCTACCACACAGGTATAGCTCATGGCTTCATTTTTCTTTAGGTTCTCCACCAAAGAAGCAATGGTGGATTCCTTCTGTCCGATGGCAACATAAATACAGATACAATCCTTTCCCTTCTGGTTCAAGATGGTATCTATGGCAATGGAGGTCTTTCCGGTCTGACGGTCTCCGATAATCAACTCACGCTGTCCTCTACCGATGGGGAACATGGAGTCAATCGCCAGAATTCCGGTCTGTAAGGGAACATTAACGGACTTTCTGTCAATGATTCCCGGTGCCGGCTCTTCAATAGGACGATATTCCTTCGTATTGATAGCCCCTTCTCCGTCAATGGGGGCTCCCAAAGCATCTACGACACGGCCAAGATAAGCGTCTCCTACAGGGATTCCCGCCATCTTGTTGCTTCGTACTACTCTGCTTCCCTCGATGATTCCTTCTTCATCACCGAAGAGGATAACACCGATTCGGTTTCTTTCAATGTTCTGTACCATACCCCGAACACCGTTGTCAAAGACAACGATTTCTCCGTACATGGCATGATCCAATCCGTTGATGATAACGATACCGTCACCTACGGAGCTGACAAAACCGATTTCTTTCTTCTCCGCCTTTAAATCAAAGTCCTCTACGGAGCTTTGTAAAATGCTGATAATATCCTGCTGGCTGTTGGAGAAGCGCTTATTCTGCATTTCCTCCAAAAACTGCTCTCGTCTACCCTTTGTACTCCAATCATACTGGTCGTGACCAACCTCCAGGACAAATCCGCCTCCCAGACTCTCATCCTCTTCCAATACGACTTCAATGTTCCGGGAATGATATTTGTTATAAACAAATTCCCGAATTCTCTTTAATTGTTCTTCCTCCGGCTTGGTTACATACCGAAGATGTACTTTTAATTTGGTGGATTCTTCATTGGAGATTTTTTCATACTCCTCTGCCACCTCACCCCATGCACTGAGAAGGCCGTCATTGCACAGTACCTTCAAGGTATCCCTAACTTCTGTAGGGAAAATGCTATCGATGATAGACATTCTCTTTTCCAAAGGTATTGTGGCGTCGGAAAGCTGTCCTGCCGTCTCCGGTAAAACTTCAAAAATCCGACTGGTCTCCTCTATAACGCTTTTCGGAACGCGCATTCTGAAAAGCTGTTTTGCATACTCTACCACTTTTTGCAGCATAGTCCTTACTCCTTCTTCTCCGCATCTTCTAGGAAGGTATCATACAGCTTTTGATTGTTTTCCACGGAATCCTTGCTGGCTGCAATCTTATAGGCAGCCTTTGCCACAAGCATAGCCACCTCTTCTTCCATCTCATGTTGCTTCTGTTCAGCCTGTCTCTGCGCCTCTATCTTGGCTTCCGCAATAATCTTGTCTGCCTTCTCCCTGGCATTTCCGATGATTTCATCGTATTCAGAAGACGCCTGCAAACGAACGGCCTCTAACTTTTCCTGCCGTTCCGTATCAATCTTTGCCATGCTGTCTTCATACTGTTGTTTCAAATCTCTGGCCTTTGTATTGGCCTCTTCCGCTTCTCGATAAGAAGTGTCCAGTTCGTCCTGTCTTGCCTTCAAAGCGGCACGAACCGGTTTAAACAGAAAGCGATGCACAAAATAAACCAGCACCAATAAATTAATGACTGTAAAAATAATACTACTTAGATTGAGACTAAGCATCGTTTTCCCTCCTTCGATTCCAAAACCTGTTCCTTACTTCAAGAAGAGGATGATCATAAGTCCGATAACGAAACCATAGATGGCTGTTGCCTCTGCCAGTGCACAACCAAGCAAGAGAATCGTCATAATCTTAGAACTTGCTTCCGGCTGTCTTGCTACCGCCTCTGTTGCCTTTCCTGTTGCCAAACCGATGCCTAATCCTGCTCCAAGACATGCCAATGCTGCAATTGCTGCTCCTAATGCTACCATAATTTTCTCTCCATTCTGTCGCTAAGCGACCATTTTTACTGCGACCTACACTACTCCACTCTACTCTACCGCTTCCGCAATATAAAGCGATGTTAAAAAGACAAAAACATACGCCTGTACCAGACCGTCAAAGAGGTCAAAGTACAAGGACAGGATTGCCGGAACTCCTACCGGAACCACCAGTTCCACCAGTTCCATAATAACGAAGGCTCCTAATACATTTCCAAAGAGACGCATACACAAGGATAATGGTCTGATAAAGACCTCCAAGATATTAATCGGCGTCATAATGGGAATAGGTTGTGCAAAGCGCTTGACCCAGCCTCCCGTACCGAAGGCACGAATTCCCGCTACTTCCACAAGAATAATGCTCATCAGGGACAGTGCCACAGGAACATTAAAGTCCTTTGTGGGCGGCTTAAAGCCGAAAACACCGAAGAGGTTGGCTATACCGATAAAAATCAGTACCACCGCCAGATACGTACCGTATTGCTTGCCCTCTTCTCCCAGATTGCCTTCCATAAACTTGTCCAGCTTTGTCACAATCAACTCTGCGACCTGCTGTCTCGTCCCCGGTGTACGAACCTTGCAATCTCTACCCAACAGGTAAGCGCCAAATATCATTACCGCCATGATGATCCAAGTCACCACAACAGATTCGGAAACAGGAATTCCTCCAAAAATCGGAATTGTAAAGACAGTCTCCACATTCAGCTCTTCCAGCAGGGATGCTGCAAGCTTTTCCATGGTTTTCCCCCTTTCTTCACTCTCAAGTACCTTTGAGATTATAGGCACTCTCTCCGTGATTGCAAGTATTTTCCAAAATTAAGCTAAAATTATTTTCTACACTATTTTTTTGTTGTTTTTCTCCAGCAATTTCGGATTCACGAAAGCTAATTTTACATTTCTTACAAGCAAAGTGCAAGATGTTTTCATTTTTCTCTTTCATAATGGATACAATACGCAAAGTTTTTTTCTATTGGAAAATGATATTCATATAGAAATACCATAATTTTTTTAAGTAAAGTAAATAACAAATAACCTGTTCGTCTTGAATCCCTCTCTGAGATAGTGTGTAAAGTGGAAAAAGTGCGTTCAACTTTCCACACGTTTCACGATTATCTCAATTTTTGCTTGTTATAGTTCTATAAATCCAGTATTTATACCTAATCTAAATATCCAAAAACTCATAAGGCTTTTCCGAAAGAGAAGATTCGCAGCGCTCGGCAAGATACGCATCCTTCTCCTTTAGGCTCTCTATGTCCGGATATACGTTTAACACTCTGTCCCCCAGATTCCAAAAATCATGTGACCAAGACTGTGGGTTTTCCCATACGTGTGGATTTCCTTTCGCCCAATTTGGAAGCTCCTTGCGAACCTTGCTTGCCACTGCAAGCTGCCCTTTTGCAGTTTTATAAATCGTGTCAATCCTTATTCCACCGTCTACCGGACGTTCTACACGAGTAATCTCCATACCATAGAACATTACCTTTCTTCTTACCCCTTTTTCATAGAGGTTTAACTCAATCTTGTCATATCCTTCGCTTTTGTTGCGTTGAACACTTAGAAAGTCCTGAAGTGCCTGTATCACAGCGGCAGAAACACTTCCGGCGTACTTGGCAGCATCATCAAATAAGTGTAGATCTGCTTCTGCAACATAAATATTTTTTGTGGCCATAACCATACCTCCTTATTTTTGTAACTTGTATCTGAAGTTTAGTATCTATATGATTATGAACATAATTATAATCATATAGAGGTATTTTATCAAGATAGACTTTCTTTCCATCATTATGATGTTGAAGACTGTGATTCTTCACTGATACTGGGAGCCTAATATCAAAATGCAATATACAAAGTTCTTCGTTTTTGCACAAAAAAAGAGGATGATTCTGCGACCATCCCCTATTACTGCAATCTTATTTTGCTTGGTTTGTTTTATAGTTTCATTTCACCTTTTATCGGTTTTTTGATCCTGTTTTTTCAGCAGATTCTTCTTTGAGTTTCTTGATTGCACCAAGGATAGAATCCTTTGGTTTAGTTTCTTTTTCAAGTGTCTCTTTTTCCTTCTCACTATTTTGCATTTGTTCTCTTTCTTTCAGCATCTTTGTAGATAGCACCCTGATATTGGCATGCTCCTTGCCAATAAGTTTCCTTGGCAGCTTTTTCTGCAAATTTATCCTTCATTAGTAGCTTTGCAGCTACCAATGAAGGATTTTCAGGTATTGACCTTTTGTAGCAACGCTATAGTCTCCACATGTGCTGCTTGTTCTGGAGAAAAGGTAGATGACATGTATCTTACTAAACCTTCGACGCCTAAAATTATTGTTAAAAGAATGCTGTTCATCGTATCGATAAAGATGGCAACACTAAAAGCAATGGCAATGCGTTTGCTATTATCGTACTTTCCAATAATCAGCTCGCAGACAATCCCTGCAATCAGAGTAAGCGGAATCACGATCCCATAACCTAAAATTGCATATACCA
>CALHIC010000218.1 GCA_938030845.1 uncultured Oribacterium sp.
CTGTTGGATGCCTACAAGGCTCTGCCGAAGGAGCTACTGGGGAGAATTCCTTTTCATGGGAAAATGATGGAGCTTCTTTCTTATATTCCTCTTTTTTCTATCGGAATGGGCTGGGTTATACCGGCAGTTTTAGTCTTTCTCCTTTCTTTCCTTTTCTGGAAAATGCGTGAGAAAAATAGCAGAAAAAATAGCGGAAGGAATCCTTAAAGATATCTTTCCGCTGTTATTTTCTAAGGACTCTGTGCTATACTCTAAAGAAAAAAAGAAAGGACGGAAGACATGAAGGTTGTTCTTCTTGCAGGAGGCTTAGGCACCAGAATTTCGGAGGAATCCCATTTAAAGCCAAAGCCCATGATTGAAATCGGAGAAATGCCCATTTTATGGCATATCATGAAATATTATTCTTCCTACGGCTTTAAGGAATTTATCATTTTGGCAGGCTATAAGCAGTACCTGATTAAGGAATATTTTGCCAACTATTTTCTGCACAATGCGGACATTACCTTTGACATGGGAAAGAATACCATGGAGGTTCACAACAGCGAGGCGGAGGACTGGAAGGTAACCGTGGTGGATACCGGGCTTCACACCATGACCGGCGGAAGATTAAAGCGGGTGGAAAAATACTTAAAGCATGAGCCCTTTATGCTGACCTATGGAGACGGGGTTTCCGATGTGAATCTGGAGGCTCTTTTGGACTTCCATAAAAAGCATGGCAAGCCGGCAACCATCAGCATGGTAAACCTTGCCCAGCAAAAGGGTGTCTTGGATGTGGATGCTGAAGGACAGATTCGTTCTTTCCGGGAGAAGGAAGAAAAGGACGGCGCGGTGATTAACGGCGGCTTTATGGTGCTGGAGCCGGAAATCTTTGACTATCTTCAGGACGACAATACCATTTTAGAGCAAAGCCCCATGCAGAATCTTGCAGCGGAAGGCAAGCTGATGGGCTATTACCATGACGGCTTCTGGCAGTGCATGGATACCCAGAGAGAGAAGAAGCTTTTGGAAGAGCTGTGGGCAAGCGGCAAGGCGCCCTGGAAGCGTTGGTAGCAAGGGCTCTGTAGCGTGTACGTTTGTCATGAATTGTTATTAGGAAATCAGTAAATCAGCAGAGAAGTATTGGCTTTAAGGAAGTAGGGGGCAAATGCATTTTCAAGAATTAAAAGCCTTTTATCAGGGGAAGAAAGTATTTTTAACAGGCCACACCGGTTTTAAAGGGGCGTGGCTTAGTTTGATTTTGCAAATGATGGGAGCGGAATGCACCGGCTATGCCCTAAAGGAAGAGCCGGAAGCCTTATTTTCCCTCTTAAACTTAGAAAAGGGGATGCATTCTATCGAGGGGGATGTGCGGGACTATGACCATTTAAGGAAGGCGATGCAGGAGGCGGAGCCGGAATTGGTTTTCCACTTGGCGGCACAGCCCCTGGTGCGGGAATCCTATCTGTTCCCCAGAGAAACCTACGAGACCAATGTGATGGGAACGGTGAATCTTCTGGAAGCGGTGCGGCATTGTCCCTCTGTTCGTTCCGCGCTGAATGTAACTACGGACAAGGTTTATGAGAATCCGGATCAGGAGGGACACGCCTTTATGGAGGAGGAGAAGCTGGACGGACACGATCCCTATTCCAACTCCAAGTCCTGCTCGGAGCTGGTAACCCACAGTTATCAGAAGTCCTTCTTTTCCGAGGATTCCGCCTATGGAAAAGGTAAAAGCTTTCTTCCGCGGATTTCCACCGCAAGAGCCGGAAATGTCATCGGTGGAGGAGATTTCGCCAAGGACCGTATCATCCCGGACTGTGTACGGAAGAGCATTAAGGGAGAGCCTATCGGCATTCGAAATCCCTATTCTGTCCGCCCCTATGAGCATGTTTTGGAGCCGCTTTTTGTTTATCTGGAAATTGTGGCAAGACAGGCAGGAGAAGGGGGAAAGCAATTTGCCGGCTATTACAATGTGGGACCGGAGCTTTCCGATGCCATTACCACAGGAGCCTTGGCAGAGCTTTTCGTGGAGTTCTGGGGAGAGAATGCAAGCTGGGAGAATCAGGCGGAGCCCAATGCTCCTCATGAAGCCGGATTTTTACAGCTAAGTACGGAGAAGCTAAAGAGAGTCTTTGGCTGGCAGCCCCGTTATACCGTGAAGGAAGCGGTGGAGAAAACCGTGGATTGGTACAAGGCATGGCACAGAGGAGAGGACTTACGGAAGTTTTCTGAAGCACAGGTTTTGGCTTTTGCCTTGGAAGACCGGAATTGAGGCTTTAGATTGGGGCTTGAAAAGGATTTTTAGAGGAAGAACTAAGGCTGAAGCTTTGGAACAATCAGAGCAAGGCTGTTTAAGAGGAAATCAGTTTTAGGAAAAGATATTTTAGGGTAGAGCCGTAGAAAGGGTAGGGTATGGATTTAGCGGAGAAGCAGAGACGGGGCTTTGCCATTTTAGAGGAAATTCACCGTATTTGTGAAAAACATAAAATCAGCTACCGCTTAGATTCCGGAACCCTGCTGGGAGCCATTCGACATGAAGGCTTTATCCCCTGGGATGATGATGTGGACCTTTGCTTTTTGCGGGAGGAGTGGGAAAAGTTTGAAAGGATGGCGAAGGAAGAACTTTCGGAAAACTTTGCCTTACTAATGCCTAACAGCTATAGAAACGGTCGTTCCTTTTACGACTTTGTTCCCCGGATAGTGGATTTGAACAGCAAAAGACGGGAAGTTGAGGGGGAAGAGGATGCCTTTTACGAAGGAAAGCTGAATCACCTATGGGTGGACTGCTTTATTTTGGATGACTGCCCGAGAAATGCTCTTTTAGATAAGCTATATCGTTTTCGACAGCAGATGATTTTCGGTCTGGCCATGGGGCATCGGAGGAAGCTGGATTTCCAGAAGTATTCTCCTATGGCAAAGCTCTTTGTGGCGGTTCTTGCCACTTTGGGAAAATGCCTTCCCCTGCCCTTTCTGTTTTCTTTGCAGGACAGGTGGGCTCAGGGAGCAAGA
>CALHIC010000219.1 GCA_938030845.1 uncultured Oribacterium sp.
GTGCATTATGCAGAAAAAATAGGACTCAAGAGTATAGCAGATGTTTTACATATTTCTCCAAACTATTTATCGGACTTGTTTCGATTACATTTGAAAGATAATTTTTCGGATTATCTTTTAGCTTTTCGATTGAAAAAAGCATGTTTGTTTTTGGAGCTGCCACAATATAAAGTATCAGATGTTTCTCAAATGGTTGGGTTTAAAGATGCGACTTATTTTAGTACAGTATTTAAAAAAGCATATAATACTACTCCTTTAGAATACAAAAATACTGCAAAAAAACTATATAAATAATATTCTTTTGCAAAACTGTATACATAATATATGTAAAATAAACAAAAGCAATAAAATATATGTAGAAAACAAATAAAATCAGTAACTTATCATGTATTCAATAAAAAACAAAGAAGATATACTGTTCATAAATACAAGTACAGAAAAACAGGAGGTCTAATTATGAAAAGGAATCGTTTGTTTTTTTCTGCAAGTTTAGCGTTATTGGCGTCTATGATGGTTGCTTGCGGCGGTGGTGGAGCAAAATCAGAATCGAAGGTCGAGAATGGCGAACAACAGAATGCCGAGAAGACAGATTCAGAATACTCCGGTATGAAGATTGTTTTAATTCTTCCCGGTAGTGTGGATGACCAGAGCTGGAATGCCAGCAATAATGCCGGAGCAAAGCAGTGCGATAAGGAACTGGGAACCAAGATTGAGGTTGTTGAGTCTGTTCCTGTAGAAGAATTTGAGCAGACCTTCACAGAATACGGTGAAAGGGATATGACTTGGTAATGGCTGCCGGAAGTCAGTTTGATGAAGCTTGTGCGGCAGTAGCACCTCAATATGAAAAGACGGTTTATACCATTATCAATGGAACCAAGAGCGATTCGGATAATATGGTTCCGGTATTCCCAAAAGAATATGAAGGTTCCTATATTGCGGGAGTTATTGCCGGATATACTACGGAGAACGGAAATTTTGCCACAATGGGTGGAGAGTCCAATCTGGCCATGGTACACCTCTTGGATACTTATGAAGGGATAGCTGTAGCAACCGCAAAAGAAAGGGGAATAGCTAATGCAAAGGCGAATCGTTCTTTCTTAAATACCTGGACCGATGTATCTATCGGAAAGGCAATGGCTTCTCAAATGATTGACAATGGGGCTGATACAGTGTTCTGTTACTCCAACGAGGCGACTTCAGGTGCGATTCAGGCTACAGCTGAGAAAAAGGCAAAATTTGTAGGATTTGCAGCGAACAAGAATGAAGAAAGTGATTGTGTAGTAGCATCCGTAAGTATGAACTGGGCCAATGTATATCCTTGGATTATTAAGGGCATAAAAAGTGGTGAATTAAAAGGTGCTCAAGAAGTAGGTGTAAAAGAGGGTGTATTTGAAACCATATTTACAGACCAGTGTTCAGAGGAATGTAAGCAGGCAGTTGAGAAGGCTACGGAAGAAATTACAAATGGAAAAATAGACTTTAAGCAGTATTTTTCTGAATAGATTTATAAAAAGGCAGTGTTATTTCAACGCTGCCTTTTTCATAAAAAGCCTTAGGAGATGCATTATATGGGAAAAAATATTATTGTTGAATTAAAACATATCAACAAACGCTTTGCCAAGGTTTTGGCAAATGATGATGTATCTATGGTGATTAAAGAGGGAGAAGTAGTTGCTCTCTTAGGGGAGAATGGTGCAGGAAAAAGTACCATAATGAAAATCTTATATGGACTTTACCACGCTACAGAAGGAGAGATTTTGATTCATCAGAAAAAGGCGGAAATTCGTTCTCCTAAAGAAGCTATGGCTTGTGGAATTGCTATGATTCAACAGCACTTTTCCTTAGTGGAGGCACATACAGTTA
>CALHIC010000220.1 GCA_938030845.1 uncultured Oribacterium sp.
TTCTGAAAATGAGTTCCTGTGCAACCAAGCTCCTTCGCCTTCTCATTCATCATCTCCGCAAAGGCTTCCCGAGAGCCTGCCACATGCTCTGCTAAAGCATTCGCCGCCTCATTTGCGGACTTGAGTAAAAGGGCATGCAAACAGTCATTTACCGTCAGAACATCTCCCTCTTCAATCTGGGCATTGGAGGAGCCCCGATCCACATTGTATACCGCATCGTGGGAAAATGTCACCTTATCCTCCAAGGATGCGTGCTCCAAAACCACAAGAGCCGTCATCACCTTGGTAATACTGGCAGGATATTCTCTCACATCTCCGTTTTTTTCAAACAAAACCGCCCCGGTTTCCGCATCCACCACAATGGCGGACTCCGCAGTTAAGTCTGCTGTCGGCCAGTTGGCAGCCATTGCCACCACACTATAAAAAAGAATAAAAAAACAAAAAGAAAGGAGTAAAAAAATCCTCCCCCTGCTCTTTCCTTTTTTTTCCTTCATACTAAGCAAAATACTTCTAATTCCTTTCCCTCATTTTCTCAAAGTCTACCCTTGCTTCCTTGGTCTTCTCTAAAAAGATCTTCCACAGCTTTTCCTGATGAGCGTGGAAGGAAAGTCCTTGAGATTCCTCTATACAGTAGTTCTCCGGCTGAAAATCCTTTCTCTGTTTTAACTGTTCTTCCAAAATTTGGACTCTGCTTTTCCCCTTCCGCTTATGCCACAGCTTCTCCTGCTGTTCATAAGCCTGATATAGGTGGGACAGGAAACGATCTCCGAGAAATATGGCAGCATCCCTTTGATGACTCTCCACATATTTCTTGGAAAAGAAAGGACTGCTTCCATAATAGGGCATCCATCCGAAGAAAAGGATATTGTTGCGATATAAAAAGGGATCCTTCTCCTCCTCTTCATAACGCTCTTCCATAAAATCCCTGCAGTAATCATAAAAATGAGAATAAAAAATATCTTGAAATCTGCTTCTCTCCAATTCTTCATCGGATTGGCTGTAAAGATAAATCTGCAAATAAAGCTCCAAAATTCTGGATTGGGCTTCTTCCTTATTTTCCAAGAGAATCCCGAAGGAAAGAAAGACCAGAATGGAAAAGAAATCGCCGAATGAGTTTCTTTCCTTAGCTATTCCGGGATAAAGAAAATCCTGTAGTTCCTTCTGATAACGTTCCAATAAAGAACTAATCGGAACGGATGCATCCGTATTTCCTTCCACAGCAGCTACTTCTAAAAACTGTGCTTCTTGTTTCTCCCGGACTTTAAAATAATCCAAAAAAAAGAAAGCCAAGGGACGAAATACTTCTTTATACGGGGAATCTTCCCTCATTTCCAAGGGAATCTCCCGAATCCGTTCTAAAGCACTATTTCTTCTCTCTCCCATGACTCCTCCATTATAACAAAAATCAGTCTGCTTCCTCTTACAAAAAAGAAAGGAATTTCCTAATTTTTTTCTTTGTCTATCTTTAAAATAAAGTTACATTCTTAAGCCTAAGAGCAGAAGTGCCAGCCAAAAGAACAGAAGAACGATATCTACTCCCAAAACCACATAGACAGGACGTCTTTCAATGAATTTTCCCTTTTCTACAGGCAAGGCAAAACGAAGGGAAATCAAAAGAAAATTCACGGAAAATAATGCCAATGCTCCTAGCACTAAAGGCCCGTTTCCTTTTTCATAAAAGGAAATTCCTATACAGAGAAAGAAAAGGCAGAGAGAAACAAAGGAACTGATTATGGCTCCCAGGCTTCCCTTTGCCCATTTTTTTCGGATGTAGCTAAAACGCTTTTCTCCTTCCATTTTCTTCTCCTCCTTTCCCTTTGTATAAGTCGAAACAGAACATACCCAAGGGCAGTTCCCAAGGTATTCAGGATAATATCGTCCACATCACAGCTTCCGGCACGGAAGATAAGCTGAATCGCTTCCACCCCGAAGGACAAAAGATAGCCTGACATCACCGTATTATACCAATACATTCTACAACGCTTGGAAAAGCTGGGGAGCAGGAAGCCCAAAGGGCAAAAGCCAATGATATTTCCCAGTAAGTTTTCCAAAGCATGGGCAAGACCGATTTGTTTCCAATAAAAAAGAAAGCGGAAAATCTCCTTAAAAGGCTGCATATTATAGGAAAATTCCGCCCGATTCATAAATCCTCTGCCCTTTAATTCGGAAAAAAACAAAACATAAAAGAGAAAAATCAGGTAAAGGCAGAAAAAAAACACTCCCAACCAACGATTTTTCGTCATTTCTTTTCTATGCATATCTCACACTATACGTCTGAATTCTCTTTTCCAAGAGTCTTTAGAACGTTAAATCCTCTTTTCTTTTTAGCAAGATGGCTCCATGTACAATGGATAGCACCCCGGTAACAATTCCCAGTGTAATAAGAATTACTCCTAAGGCAATGGAAGAGCCTCCTACATTTCTCATAATCTTATAGATTCTTTCCATGTCTTAAAATCCCTTTCTTAAATCTTTAGTTGGTAATAGGAGCTGGCTTCTTTCACCAAAAATCCCATTTTCTGATAAAGCTTCATGGCCGGGCTGTTACGGGAATCCACCTGAAGAATCACCTTGGTATATGGGCCCTTCTCTCCTTTATCAAAGCAATCCTGAAGAATTGCTTCTCCCTTTCCCTGACCTCTATATCTATTTTCCACCATAAGTCCGTAAAGGTAAAGCGTTTTTTCATTATAGGGAGAAAAATAAACTTCTCCGTAAGGATAAATTCTCTTTTCTCCCGGAAAAGCAATCCCCTTTTCCAGGGTTTTCTCCAAAAAATATTCCGTATACAGATAAGGAAAAGAAAGGGAAAATTCCTCCTCCCTTTCTCCTTTTTTCATAAATCGAAACACGCAGTTTCGAAAATCATCCATCAGACTTTCTTTGCATTGGGTAAATAAGCCCTGTCCTCTCATCTTGGGATGAACAAAGGCAAGACAAAGGAGCACGTCCTTTCCTCCCTGTTGCTCTCCAAGCTTATAGCCCATAAGCAGTGCCAAAATCCCCTCGGAAATTCCTGTTTCCTTCTCTCCCTCATTGCGAATGAGATAAAAGAAATCATAGTCCAAATCCGTATCGTAAGGGATTTCTTCCTCTAAATTACAAAGAGAGAGGAGGGTCTTACAGTCCCTCTCCTCTTCTAAAGACAGAGTTCGTTGTAATTCGACTTCCATTCCTCTCTCCTGTTCTAAAACTTAAAAGTCATTTCATTTCTTCTTTGAAGCACAATGCTTCGAAGCTTATTTCGAGACTTTCTCCGAGCTAATCTTTTTAGTCTTTAAAAACAATCTTATCCAAGCCCCAGATATCCTTTGCATACTCCTCAATGGTTCTGTCAGAGGAGAACTTTCCGGCATGGGCGGTATTTAAGATGGCTGCTCTTGCCCACCACTCTTCATCCTGGAACTTCTTCACCGCTTCTTCCTGAGCCTTGATATAAGAACGTAAATCCTTCAGGATGAAGTAACGATCCGCTCTGTCGGATTCATTGGTATTTAACAAGGAATCATACAAAGGTCTGAACAATTCAGGATCCTCAGGGCTGTAGAAGCCATTTACCAGCTGCATCAAGACTCTGCGGATATCCTGATCGTTGTTAAAGATATCCATAGGACGATATTCGTTGTTATGCTCTAAAGCAATAACCTCGTCACTGCTCATACCAAAGATAAAGGCATTTTCCGCCCCAACCTCCTGTACGATTTCCACGTTGGCTCCGTCCATGGTTCCCATGGTTAAGGCACCGTTTACCATCAGCTTCATGTTGGAGGTACCGGAGGCTTCCTTGGAAGCGGTGGAAATCTGCTCGGAGAAATCTGCCGCAGGGATAATCACCTCTGCACTGGATACCTTGTAGTCCTCAATGAAAACCACCTTAATCTTATCTTGGATGGAAGCATCGTTATTGATAACCTCCGCCACGTTATTGATGAGCTTGATGGTCAGCTTTGCAGTCTTATAGCCTGCTGCGGCCTTGGCTCCGAAGATAAAGGTGTGGGGATAGAATTCCATCTCCGGATGATCCTTAATCTGGTTGTAAAGATACATCACGTGAAGGATATTCATCAGCTGTCTCTTATACTCATGCAAACGCTTTACCATTACGTCAAAGATGGAATCCACATTTAACTTAATGCCGTTATGCTTCAGCACATACTTGGCAAGACGCTCCTTGTTATGTCTCTTAATGGCCATAAACTCAGCCTGAGCCTGCTTATCGTCCGCATAAACCGCCAGCTTCTCCAGCTTGGATAAGTCGGTAAGCCACTGGTCTCCGATATGGGCTGTAATCCACTTTGCCAGCTCCGGATTGGCATGATAAACCCATCTTCTCTGGGTAATACCGTTGGTCTTGTTGGAGAACTTCTCCGGATACATCTCGTAGAAGTCCTTTAATTCCTGCTTCTTTAAGATTTCCGTATGAAGAGCCGCTACACCGTTTACCGCATGGCCGCCGATAATGGCAAGGTGTGCCATCTTCACCTGTCCGTCATAGATAATTGCCATCTTGGCAATCTTCTCCTCCGCCTGCTCAGGATACTTTGCCCGAACGGTTTCACAGAATCTGCGGTTAATCTCTTCCACAATCTGATAAATTCTGGGAAGAAGCTTGGAGAACAGCTCAATGGGCCACTTTTCCAAAGCCTCAGCCATAATGGTATGGTTGGTGTAAGCGCAGGTTTTTAAGGTAATCTCCCAGGACTCATCCCAAGTCAGATGATAATCATCCATTAATACCCGCATAAGCTCTGCCACGGCAACTGTGGGGTGGGTATCATTTAACTGGAAAGCCACCTTCTCATAAAGCTTCCGAACATCGCCGTTATGTCTCTTGGCATAGTCTGCTACCGCAGTCTGTACAGATGCGGAAATGAAGAAATACTGCTGACGAAGACGAAGCTCCTTACCGGCATAGTGGTTATCGTTGGGATACAATACCTCTACAATATTTCTGGCCATATTGGCTGACTCCACCGCCTTCTGGTAATTTCCCTTATCAAACTCATCCAAACGGAAGGTGTCGGTTGCCTTGGCATCCCATACTCTTAAAGTGTCTACCACATGGTTGTTGTAGCCCACCACCGGAGTATCATAGGGAATTGCCTCTACCGCCTGATAGCCCTTATGTACAAAGTGCAGTCTTCCGTCTTCCTCCTGTACAGTCTCTACCCAAC
>CALHIC010000221.1 GCA_938030845.1 uncultured Oribacterium sp.
CATAGAGAAGGATATTGTCTGCCCTTCCTTCCAAGCCTCCTTCCATGACCGCCTTCAGCAGTTTATATTCCACTTCAAAATTCTCAAAGGAAAGGTCGTCAAAGTAAAGAATAAAGAAATAAGGTCTTTCTCTAAGGGGTTGCAAGAGGAAGGGAATTCCCTCCAGATCCTTTTTGAAAAGAGAAACAAAGCGGAGGCCTTTAGAATGATATTCCTCCAAAAGCGCCTTCATACAGCTGGATTTTCCGGTTCCCGCATCTCCGTAAAGTAAGACATGGTTTGCCTTCTTTCCTGCCAAAAAGGCTTCTGTATTCTCTTTCAAGGCGGAAATTTCCTTTTCGTAGCCCAGCAGGGTAGAAAATCCGGGATACTTCTGCAAGGGAAGACCTTCCAAAGAGTATTCGGAAGAGCTTGCACCGAAAATACTTTCTTTTTCCAAGCTAAAAGCGGAATGACAGCGGAAAAGTCCTACACCCTTTTCCTTATATTCCATTTCTAAAATAGAGGAGAATTCCAAAGCATCCTTAGCTGCTTCCAGTTTATTGTTAAAGGAAAGCAGCTGTGCTTCGTAGGAATAGGAGGGAAAGTGCTCTGTCTTGGCTGCTTCGGAAACTTTTCCTCGAAATACGGAGTCGATAGCCTTTTGTTCCTTCGGAAAGAAGAAAGACAGATTTAAATGGTAGAGAGAATAGAGGATTTCCATTTCTCTTTGGATAAATTCCGGATGAGAGAAATGACCCCAGCCTCTTTTTTCGGCAGATAAACTTAGAGAATTTTCGTCCTGCAAAAGAAAATCGGAAAGAAAAATATGCCAAAGGTTTGTATCCTTTGGCATATTGGGATAGTTTTGAAAGAGACGGGAGAGAGCGGCATAAGGAGCATCCGCCTTTAATTCCTGCACGAAATCTGTTTCTAAAAGATTTCGGTAAAACAATAATTCTTCCATTCTTTCTAAATTCATCCCTTGTACTCCTATTATTTACTATAAAAACTTGCTACTAGATATTTTTCTATTCTCCATTAGAGGATAGTTTATCTAATTTGACTTGCTTTTTCCGGAACTACTCTTGCTGTTATCGTGAGAGGAAGTCTTTTCCGAACTATTCTTGGAAGAGCTCTTTTCAGCACTGCTCTTTTCAGAATTTTCACCGGTATGATTTTTGGAAGATCCGGTTTTTTCCGAGCTGCTTTCCTCCTCTTTATTGCCTGACTTACCGTTATGTGTGTTGCTCTTACTATCTTTGTTTTTGCTGTTTTCGTTCTTGCTATCTTCGTCCTTAGAAGCTTCTTCATCCGCCTTGGTTTTCGGATAAGGAGATTCTTCTAAAGTAAAGTTACCGGTAACCTGATTTCCCGATTTGTCAGAAACATACACGGTAAGTCCATTACTTTTCATGGAAAATGTTACCTTGCCGCTAGCTTCATCAATGTTGGTGGGTTTAAGATTGTCTCCATCCTTATCGATTCCGTAAATTGTGGCATAATCCACTCCGGACTGATCATCGGTAACGGTAAACTCAACATATCCGGAGCCGAGAACAACATTATCCTCATCAATGACGGGGGGATTTTCGTCAAA
>CALHIC010000222.1 GCA_938030845.1 uncultured Oribacterium sp.
CGAATACGAAATATCCTTATTCTGTTCGCTTACTTACAGCTCTTTCGTTTCCTAGTATTATCTTCTTCTACCCATCAAGCGAAGGATACGCCTAAAGAGGATTATGATATCCATATACAACTGTAAGGCAGTGTAGCAAGCATAGCTGGGAGTAGAGGGATATTGCTGTCCCCTAGCCCAATCATATCCCACATACAAGGAGAAGATAAAAATACCGATTAGCAAGAGAATATTGGGATAGAAAATTCCCATAAAGTAAGTTACCACTTCAGCCACTACCAAGCCGATTAAAGCAATGAAAAGTGCCTTTCCTATAGAGAGAAACGCATTTGGCATGAAAACTGCAGCAACCGTCATGGTTAAAACCACTACGAAGGTCAATACAGCCGCAATAAAAATCAGATGAGCCGGATAAAACATAGTGGTCAAAGAAAGAATGGCACCAAAGCACAGAACATTCATCGTGTAGCCAAGGATAGATAGGAGGTAGTTTTCCTTTCTGGCAATCCATCCTCCCACAAGGCAGGTAGCGAAAAATCCTAAGCTAAATACCACCGGATGTACGGAATAAACCTGCGGAAAAATGTAAGGAAGCTTCAAACATAAAAAAGCTGTCAATGCCAGACCGAAGAGCAGATGCACACCAATCAGTACATTATACTGCTTTCTGGAAAGCTCACGCTGGTAGGAAGGAAGCTCTTCCTGCTGCCATTGCTGAAGATTATCATTTTCAAAATTGTTCATATTGTTCATATTCTCCATAATGTCCTCCTTTTGAAATCCCTTACAGTATAGCACAGAAAAAATATTTTGCATCAAAATCCCAAGGGAATTAAGTTTATTTAATTTTTATTTTGCCGGTGAATTTCAAATATTCTTGAAAATACTTCCGGCTATTGCTCTCTTGCCCCTGCTGTTTTCAGCTTATTCTTTTCTGTGCTTAACTTTTTCCCTGTTCGCCCTTTTCCAAAGTAAACCAAAAATCCACTCCGGTTAAGGTATTCTTACAGCCACATTCCTGATGATGGCTGTCCATAATGGCCTTTACAATGCTAAGCCCCAGGCCGGAGCCGCCGTAGGAACGGGAATGGGCCTTATTCACCTTGTAAAACTTCTCAAATACTCTGGGTAAATCCTCTTCGGGAATGGGATTTCCGGTATTTCGTACATGGATTTCCACCGTCTTTTGTCCCCGATTTTCCGTATAAACGCTAATTTGCTTCGGCTCTCCCACATGGTGAATGGCATTTTGCAGATAATTCATCAAGACTTCTTCCACCTTGAACTCATCCCCCCAAAGGAAAAGCCCCTCCGGAATATCCACCTCCACGGAAATCCCTTCCTGTTTCAAAAGAATCTCCATGGTGCTGAGTACCCCCTTGGTAAGCTTGGCCATATCCAGAAGACTGAAATCCGGTAAATCCTTTCCCTGCTCCATGGCGGAAAGACTCATCAATTCCTTTACCATGTGGTTCATTCGCTTCGCCTCATCCACAATCACGGAGGAATAATAGGCTCTGCTTTCTTCATCTTCACAAAGTCCCTCTCCCAGTCCCTCCGCATAGCCCATAATCAGGGCAATAGGGGTCTTTAGCTCATGGGAAACATTGGCCACAAATTCCTGTCGTTTCTGATCAATCAGATTTTTATTTTCTATATCGCTTTGCAGTTCATTGTTGGCTTTTTTTAAATCTCCTATGGTATCCTCCAGCCTTTGAGAAAGGCTGTTCATGGACTCTCCCAAAACCTCGATTTCCTCCAGATTGCTCCCCTGAAAACGGGCGGTGAAGTCCAACTGGCTCATCTTTTGGGACAGCTTAGCCAGCTCTTTTAAAGGTCTTGTCACTCTTCGCCCGGTAAAATATACCGCCAAGGTGCCGAAGAACAGAATACTGCCCCCTAAAAATAGGAGAAGATAATTAAAGAAGGATACCGCTTCCTTTAAGCTGGCCAGGGGCATGGACATCATAAAGGAGGTACTGTTATTGGAAAAATATCCCCAGGCTTCCAGATATCCTGTTTCTTTATTCTCTCCCTTTGTTTTCAATATCGTGAAATTATCTCCCTTATTTAAAATCTTCCTTGTATCTCCATCCGCTTTTCCGAAAATATAGGAAGAAAGTCTATGAATCAGGGACTGGGGATTGGCAGAGGATGTATACACCCCGTCACTGCTGTCATCCATCACGATAATGGAGATATTTTCCTTCTCCGTTAAAAAGCGAACATATTTACTGGCGGAAGTTTCCTTCCCTTCCTGACTTTCCGCTTCCGTGGGAAAGTCCTTGGAAAAGCCCTCCCCCTGCTGCAAAATCCGATCCAGTTCTACATAGGCTTTTTCCAAAACATGGACCTTTCGATTTTCATAAAGGCTTTCCAGAAAAAAGCTGTTTCCCACCAGAAGAAGAATCAAAAGCATGGAAAATACAAAGGCAAAAAGCAGGGTAAAGCGCCTTTGCAAACTGTTTCTTTTTCGACATTTTTCGGTCAAGACACCCTCCTATTCCACTTCGAACTTATACCCCATACCCCAAACGGTTTTGATATAGTCTCCCTTGTCCATTAATTTGGCACGAAGCTTTTTCACATGGGTATCAATGGTTCTGGCATCTCCAAAATAATCATAATTCCAAACGTTGTTGAGAATCTTTTCTCTGGACAAGGCAATTCCCTTATTTTCCACAAAATACTGTAAAAGCTCATATTCCTTAAAGCTAAGCTCTATAGGCTTTCCGTCCACCGTAACGCTGTGGGCCGCCTCATCAATCACGATGCCTCCCACCTCCAAAAGCTCTTCCTTCTGCACCCCGGAACGGCGAAGCAAAGCCTCTACTCTTGCCACCAGAATCTTCGGGGAGAAGGGCTTGGAAATGTATTCATCCGCCCCGTAATCAAAGCCCTTTAACTCATCATTTTCCTCGGAACGGGCGGTAAGCATAATTACCGGAACCTTGGAATGCTCTCGAATGGTCTTCAAGGCGGTCCAGCCGTCCATCTTCGGCATCATCACATCCAAAATAATCAGGGCAATGCTTTTCTCCTTGAAAAATAAATCAATGGCTTCCTCTCCATTTCCGGCCAAAAGCACTTCGTAGTCCTTCATTTTCAGAAAGTCACTCAGCAATTTCTGCATTCTTTCTTCATCATCCACCACTAAAATCTTAATCTTTTCCATTTCGCCCCTTCCTACCCTCCTAAAAGCTCCGGAATAAACCGGGAGGGTTTTACCTTTTTACTGTATCGTTCTTTTGTGACATAGATGTGAATTTTCTTTCTGGCTCTGGTCAATGCCACATAAAAGCTTCGTCTTTCTTCTTCCAGTTCTTCTTGGGTTTTGGCTCTTCCGTCCGGAATAATCCCCTCGATGCAGTCCGGCAAAAATACCTCATCAAACTCCAGTCCCTTTGCCCCGTGGTAGGTCATAATCCGAAGCCCTTCCCCACTTTCTTCCTTCTGCCTTTGCAGGCAGTCTGCATTGAATTTCTCCACAAAACGGAAAAAGGCTTCCACTCCCTCCGTCTGCTCCGCCATGGCCGTAAGCTCCTCTAAGAGACTTTGTAATTCCTCAAAGTCTCGATTTTTCTTCTTGGCGAAGCTTTCCAAATACTGCTCATAGCCCATATCCTTTCGGATATACAGGATTCTTTCCTGTACCGGCAGCTCCTGCATTTTCTGAAGCTGTTTTTCTAAAAGAATCAAAGCCCTTTCCTCTTTTCTTCCTCTATAGGCTTTTTTCAAATCATTTTTTGAAAGAAAATATTTTTTTCCTTTATTATATATTTTTGAATAACCCCAGTTAAATTATAGAAAATTCTTTTTTTACATTCTCCACATAAAAGAATCACCCCTCCGTTATTTTTTACAGAGGGATGATTCGAACATACATTCCATTCTTGCACACTAGCTAAGCCTGTCATAAAAACGTACAAATCTGTAGAAAACTACAGAGATTGACTCAACTACTAAAAAATACAAGACAATGGCGTTTCTGTATGCATAAACTATTCTGCTGACTCTACCTCAGTCTCAGTGGCTTTCTCTTCGGAAGCTTCTGTAGAGACCTCTTCAGCGGCATCTTCCGCAGAAGGGGCATCCTCAGCACCAACAAGAACAACTACCGTTGCAACAATGTCGCGATAAAGCTCAACGATGACATTGTGACGACCAGCGGTCTTGATAGAAGTAGAACGAGCAATTCGCTTACGATCAACCGTAACGTTTAACTGCTGCGCAATTGCTTCTGCAATCTGAGCAGTTGTAACAGAACCAAACAGTTGACCTTCCTCGCCAATACGAGCGTCAACAGTAACGAGCTTGCCATCAAGAGCGGTCTTAAGAGCATTAGCGTCTGCAATTCGCTGTTCTTCTCGCTTAGCGATATTGTGACGACGCTCCTCAAGC
>CALHIC010000223.1 GCA_938030845.1 uncultured Oribacterium sp.
AATGATGCTCTCCAATACAAAGTTCTATGATAAACGAGTGGTAGCGGGAAAAACCGGCTATACACAGATTGCGGGAAATACCTTGATTAGCTTAGCGGAGGATCAGGGAAGAAAGGTGGTTACGGTAGTTTTGAAGGACAAAAATCCTTCTCACTATACAGATACAAAGACTCTACTGGATTTAGCTTTTTCGGAAACGGAAAATCAAACTTTAGGGGAACATCCCGGTGCTTTAGAGGCCTTACGAAAGGAATTGGTATCCGCCGGAAAAATCACGGAGGAGAATAAGATTCATTTTCTGGATACTGTGAAGATTTCTCTTCCTAAGGGAGCAAGTCAGGACGGCTTACAATATGCTTTTAAGGATATTGAAGGCGATGCTCCGGCTTCCGCCCTGGGAAAAGTGCAAATCTTACTGGACGGAAAAGTTGTAGGAAGCGGATATGTTGGGAAAGATCAAAATATTCAGGTCATTTTAAATAATAAGGAAACCAAGAAGAAGGTAGCGGTTGCAGCGGTTACCGTCAGCGGATTTACGATTTTAGCCGGCTTCGGATTTTTCCTATTTGGCGGAGGTGCTTTGTATGGAGCAAAAAACCTTCATGATGAACGAAAAAGAAAGAAGAAGTGGAAGGAAAGACGAAAGAAAAACCTGGAAGAGTTGCAGATTTCAGAGGAAGAATTTAAGATTCTGGTAGAGAAAAGAAAGTCAGGGAAAAAGAAGAAATAGTGCAAAAAGAGCAAAGGAGACTTTGACATATGGATGAGAAGAATCAGCAGGGCGGCACTGAAGCAAAGGAAATGGATGAGAGGAATCAGCAAAGCAAACCTGAAGCTATAGAACCGAAAGAGCAGGCTAAACAGGAGAGTTATAAAGCTACTGCTCAGCACAGGGAGTTTGAGCATTACGGGGATGCTGAGGATAGGGAAGAGGAAGAAGCTCTGGAAAGAGAACGGCAGAGACTTCGAGAGGAAAGAAGAGAGAGAAGAAAGCAAAAGGAAGCTGCCAAAAAAGCAAGCCAAAGAAGACGACTGTTTCTGCTTCTTCTTTTCCTTTGTGTAGTCTTTGTGGCACTTTTCCTTTTTTTGAGAAAAGGAAGCCCGGCTCAAAGAGGAGAGGAGAAAACAAGCAGTTCTGTAGCGGAAAGAGCTCCAATAGAAGTGTATTATGTAGAAGATAAGGGAAGTACTAAAGGCGAGGAGTTGGGGACTTATCTGGAAAATGCCGGAGAGAATAACGCATCCGTAAATCTACATGCCTTGATTTATGAAGAAGGAAAAGAAGAAGACTTAAAGCAAGCATTAAAAGAGGCTAAGGCGGAGCTGTTGCTGGGAGAAGGCAGTGAAAAGCTGGAGGCATTTTTGGAAAAATACTCTGTGGAGGAAAAAATACCCTACCTGAGTCAGAGCAGCAAGAAGCTGGAGCCTGGAAATAATCATTTTGTTCTGGAAAAAAGTCTGGAGGATCAGGCGGTGGACCTGGGATTTTTCGCTTATAATGAGGCTTTCCGGAAAATGGGCATTCTCCTACAGGAAGGAGATGAGAAGAGTAAGACCTTAGCGGAACAGCTCTCGGAAAGCTTTCCCGAGTACGGAGGAACGGTAGAAATTAGGGCCTATAAGGGAGAAGAGGATTTTCAGGCGAAATTGTCGGAGCTGGAGGAAGCCGGAATAGATCTTTTGTTCCTTCCAAGTCCCGGAGAGCAGGAGAAGGCGCTTCTTTCCGAGGAAAAAGCCTATAACATCCTTTTGGGAAAAGATTGGGATCAGGAGAATTTCCCCGGGGATTTAGAACTTCCCTATCCGGTATATCTCTACGGAAGAGAGAACAAGGCATTTACACTGGCGGAAAAGGAAGAGGAAAGTTCCGATTCGTCAGGAGAAGAGGCACAGGAAAGCTCTGATTCTTCAGGAGAAGAGGTACAGTCGGGAAGCAGATATGACAGAGATTTGCTGGGGATTCTTAGCAAGTTAAGAGCAGAAGTAAAGAAGAAAAGTCTTCTGCAAACGCTGGAAAGCATGAGCTATCAGGGAGAATGTGGAGAGTACCACTTCCTTCCCGGACAATACTGTTTAAAAGGGCAGGGACAATTTTATGAATTACAGGGGCAGGAAAAAAGAGACCTGAATCCATAAAATGAGACAGATTCTATAAAAATCTGCTTTTTTTCGAAGAAGGGAGCAATCATGAAATTTACCAAAATGGAAGGTTTAGGCAATGACTATGTTTATGTCAATGCTTTCACGGAAAAGGTGGAGAATCCGGGGGAACTGGCAAGGTGTATTGCAGACAGACATTTCGGTGTAGGAGGAGACGGGCTGATTCTGATTGAGCCTAGCGACAAGGCGGATGCCTATATGCACATGTTTAATGCAGACGGTTCAGAGGGCTCCATGTGCGGAAACGGGATTCGCTGTGTGGCAAAATACATTTACGACCACGGCATTGTGGACAAGGAAAGAAGACAGCTTCGCATAGAGACCAAATCCGGCATCAAAGACATTGAAATCTTTGTAAAAGACGGAAAAATGGAAAAGGCTACCGTGGATATGGGAGAAGTCAAGCTGGACGGAGAACTGCCGGAGAATATAGAGGTACGGGGCATGTCCCTTCAATTTGTGGGCATTGATGTAGGAAATCCCCATGCGGTATATTTCCTGGAGGACAATCCTGAGCTGTCCGTTTCTTCCGTTTCGGAATTGGACTTGGAAAAAATCGGAAAAGATTTCGAAGAGCATCCCCGTTTTCCGGATAAGGTAAATGCAGAGTTTATTCAAGTGCTTTCCCCTTCGGAAATTCGCTTTAGAGTATACGAAAGAGGTTCCGGAGAGACCCTGGCCTGCGGAACAGGCGCTACTGCAGCTGTAGTAGCGGGAATTCTGATGGGAAGATTAGAAGATAAGGCTACGGTGCATCTCCTGGGAGGAGATTTGGAAATATCCTATGATAAAAAAACCGGTCACGCCTTTATGACGGGACCTGCCAGAGAAGTCTTTAACGGGGAATGGGTATAGGATTTTGAGTGCTTTAAGCCTATATTCCATAAAGCTATGTTGTGAATCCCTAAATTCCCTTCCTTCGTTTAAAGAAGAAGCATTCCGTTTCCTGCGCCGATGCGGTCTGCGCCGGCTTCCAGTAATTCTTCCGCGAAGGCCTTGCTACGGATTCCGCCGCTGGCCTTAATTTGCATTTTGGAAGATACGGAGGCCTTCATCAAGCGAATATCTTCCAGAGTAGCTCCTCCGGTGGAAAATCCGGTGGAGGTTTTCACAAAAGCTGCTCCTGCCTGCTCAGAAAGCCGGCAGGCTTTTTTTATTTCCTCCTTTGTCAATAAGCAGGTTTCAAGAATGACCTTTACAAGCGCAGGAGAGGAAGCCTCTACAACGGCACGGATATCATTCTCCACGGCTTGAAAATCCCCATCCTTTAAAGCACCGATAGGAAGCACCATATCAATTTCATCAGCTCCGTCTTCTACAGCACATTTGGCTTCAAAGGCTTTAGCTCTTGTGGACATTGCGCCCAAAGGAAATCCGACCACGGAACAAACTTTGACATCACTGCCTGCTAAAGTTTTCTTCACTAATGGAACATAAACGCTGTTTACGCAAACAGAGGCGAAGCCATGCTCTCTAGCCTCTTGACAATAGCGGACTACCACATCCTTCCCCGCCTCCGGCTTTAACATAGTATGATCAATCTTTTTCGCAATATCCATCAAACCCTCCTAATTTATCATTCTCATAAGCTCAACAATGTAAATATGCAGTTCATTATAACAAAAAATCAGATAGTGTGAACAATAACACACTACCTGATTTTATAGCCCTGATTTTATAGTTCTGCATAAAGCTTGTTATTTCCTTCCATGCCATCTTGAAATAAGGGGTAATCTGAGCCCGTCGGTACTTGCGAAAAACAAGAGAAACGCAGTTTTTCGCTTAGTATCCGTTACGAGGCGAAGTTAGCGAAAGCGTGCCCCTGTTTCAAGGTGGCATGGGAGGAAATGCTAAGATATTTATCAGAACTCCCTACGCCTGCTCTCTGATTTTGTTCTGCGCCACCGTCAGCATCAGCTTAATTCTGTTCAGCTGATTTACCTCGGAAGCTCCCGCATCATAGTCCACTGCAATGATATTGGCACCGGGGTTATGACGCTTTAATTCCTTGATTACACCCTTACCTACGATGTGGTTGGGGAGGCAGCCAAAGGGCTGGGTACAAACAATATTGTCCACACCCTCGTCAATCAGCTCCAGCATTTCTCCGGTCAGGAACCATCCCTCTCCGGTTTGATTTCCTAAGGAAACGTACTGTCTTGCCTTATCCGCCAACTCCCGAATATCTCCGGGGGCAGTAAAGTGCTTGGATTTTTCCAGTTCCTTTCTTGCGGTCTTTCGGAAGGATTCCAAAAGGGCAATGGCGATATTACAGAAGGTCTTTCCCTTCCAGGAGGCCCCCAGATTTTCATGCTTAAAGTTCTGGTTATAGAAGCAGTAGAGGAGGAAGTCCATAAGATCCGGCATTACCGCTTCAGCGCCTTCCTTTTCCAAAAGCTCTACAATATGATTGTTGGCAAGAGGAGAGAATTTTACCAGAATTTCTCCCACAATACCAACCTTTGGTTTCTTTAAATTTGTGTTCATGGGCAGGGAATCAAAATCACGAATAATGCCCTTTACATTTTTCCCGAATTCCAGGAAGGGGATACTCTTCTTGGAAAGACTTTCCTGACAGATCTTCTTCCACTTTTGGTGTAAAGCCTCTGCGGAACCCTCCTGCAACTCGTAGGGACGGGTGCTGTAAAGAAGACGCATAAAAAGGTCTCCGTAAACAATTCCCTGCATTGCCTTAGTGAGAAGCGGAATGGTCATGGTAAAGCCGGGGGTAGATTCCATACCGTTGGCATTTAAGGAAATAACCGGAATCTGTCCCATGCCCGCCTTGTCCAAAGCTCTACGGATGAAGCCGATATAGTTGGAGGCACGACAGCCTCCTCCGGTCTGGGACATAATAACCGCTGTCTTTTCCAAATCGTACTTTCCGGAAAGCAGAGCCTCCATGACTTGTCCAACCACGATAATGGAAGGATAGCAGGAGTCGTTGTTTACATACTGTAGCCCGGTATCGATGGCGGAACGGTTGTCATTGTCCAAAACCACCAGATTATAGCCCTCGGAACGAATGGCCGGCTCAATCAGCTCAAAGTGAAGAGGGGACATCTGAGGACAGAGGATGGTATAGCCCTCCTTCTTCATATCCTTGGTAAAGAGGGTTCTCTTGTAGCTTTCGGAACGAAGAGTTCTCTTATAATTCTTTTCAGCCCTCACACGGATAGCCGCAAGGAGAGAACGAATACGGATTCTGGCTGCTCCAAGGTTATTTACCTCGTCAATCTTTAATACGGTGAAAATCTTATCGGAGCCGTTCAAAATATCCTTGGCCTGATCTACCGTCACCGCATCCAATCCGCAACCGAAGGAGTTTAACTGGATAAAGTCCAGATTTTCCTGAGTCTTTACAAAGGCTGCAGCCTTATAGAGACGGGAATGATACATCCACTGGTCCGTAACAATGATGGGACGTTTTACCTCTGCCAAATGGGAGATGGAGTCCTCAGTTAAAACCGCAAAGTTAAAGGAGGTGATAAGCTCCGGGATACCATGATGAATTTCGGGATCGGCATGGTAGGGACGACCGGCCAAGACAATGCCTCGATTACCGGTTTTTTCCATCCACATCAGAGTCTCTTCGCCCTTCTCCTCAATGTCCTTTCGGGATTGTAAGAGCTCTTCCCAAGCCAGGTGAGCGGCTTCCCGAATTTCCTTCTCCGTAAAGTTCCACTCTTTAAACTTTTCTCCGATTTTTTCCAGAGTCCAGTCTCCGGCAGGCTTGATGGAGTCCTGAATATCCTTGGGGTGAACAAAGACCTTGCAAAGCTGGTCTGTTAAAATCTTTTCATTGGTGAAGGCAAGGAAGGGCTTCATAAAGAGAATACTCTTTTCCTCCAGATTCTCCACATTGTTCTTGATATTTTCCGCATAGGAGGTAACCATGGGGCAGTTGTAATGGTTTCCCGCATCCGGAGTTTCATTTCGCTCATAAGGAATACAAGGATAGAAAATGAATTTCTGATCCTTGGCGATTAGCCATTCAATATGTCCGTGTACCAGCTTGGCAGGGTAACATTCGGACTCGGAAGGAATGGATTCTATACCCATTTCATACAGCTTTTTGTTGGAAGAAGGGGAGAGCACGGTCCTAAAGCCAAGCTCCTTAAAGAAAATGGCCCAGAAGGGGTAATTTTCATACATATTCAGGACACGGGGGATGCCCACTTCTCCACGCTTAGCTTCTTCGATACTTAATGGCTCATAACCGAAGATTCTCTTAATCTTGTACTTAAAGAGGTTTGGCACTTCGGATTTCGCCTTGGGCTTTCCCGCACCTCTTTCACAACGGTTTCCGGAGATAAAGCTTCGTCCTCCTCCAAAGTTACTGATGGTCAGTACGCACTTATTGCTGCAAAGCTGGCAACGTCCCATGGTGGTTTCGTATTCCAGATTTACAATCTTATCTAATGGAAGCATAGCGGTCTTTTTGTAGCCGCTGGCATCCAAAAATTCCTTGTCCGCTTCTCCGGCCAGAATTTCGTTTTCCAGCTTGTCGGTTTCAATGCTGTAACGCTCTCTGGCAATCAGGGCTGCACCGAAGGCACCCATAATGCCGGCAATGTCCGGACGGGTTACATTTTGTCCCAGAATCTGCTCTAAGGCTCTAAGAACGGCATTGTTATAGAAGGTTCCACCCTGAACCACGATATGCTTACCAAGCTCCTTGGGATTGGTAACCTTAATAACCTTGTATAAAGCATTCTTAACTACGGAGTAGGCAAGACCTGCGGAAATATCCGCCACGGTAGCGCCCTCCTTCTGGGCCTGCTTTACGTTGGAATTCATAAATACGGTACAACGGGAACCTAAATCCGTAGGAGTTTCCGCGAAAAGAGCCTCCTGAGAGAAGTCGATAACATTATAGCCTAAGGATTTTGCAAAGGTCTCCAGGAAAGAACCGCAACCGGAGGAGCAGGCTTCATTTAACTGCACATTATCCACGGTGCCGTCCTTAATATGAATACACTTCATATCCTGTCCGCCGATATCCAAGATACAATCCACATCCGGCTCAAAGAAGGATGCGGCATAGTAGTGGGCAATGGTTTCCACCTCTCCCTCGTCCAGCTGGAAGGCGGACTTTAAGAGAGCTTCTCCGTAACCGGTAGAGCAAGAGTAGCTGATTTCCGCACCCTCCGGAAGTTTTTCTTGAATTTCCTTCATGGCTCTGATGGCAGTGGCAATGGGAGAGCCTTCATTTCCGGAATAAAAAGTATAAAGCAGTTCACCCTCTTCGGAAATCAAAGCCACCTTGGTTGTAGTGGAACCTGCATCAATTCCTAAGAAGATTTTTCCCTTATAGTTGGATAAGTCTCCGGTAGGCACCTTGGCTTTATCATGACGAGCAATGAAGCTTTGGTAATCCTCTTCTTTTTCAAAGAGACAGTCCATACGCTTGATTTCACTGTCCATTTCAATGCCGGCACGAAGACTCTTGACCAGGCTTGCCAAGGGAACTTCTTTTGCGTTTTCTTCTATACTTAAGGCAGAACCCATGGCGGCAAAGAGGTGAGAATTATCCGGATTGATAATGGCATCTCCCTCCAGCTTTAGAGTACGGATAAAACTGTTTCTTAATTCCGACATAAAGTGGAGCGGGCCCCCTAAGAAGGCAACATTTCCACGGATAGGCTTTCCCTGAGCCAAACCGGAAATGGTCTGGTTACATACGGCCTGGAAAATGGAGGCAGCCAAATCTTCTCTGGCAGCGCCTTCATTGATTAAAGGCTGAATATCCGTCTTCGCAAAAACACCGCAGCGGGCTGCGATGGGATAGATCATCTGAAAATTCTTGGCCAATTCATTAAGGCCGGAGGCATCCGTATCCAAAAGAGAAGCCATCTGATCGATAAAGGAACCGGTACCGCCTGCGCAAATACCGTTCATTCTTTGGTCAATACCACCCTTGAAGTAGATGATTTTCGCATCCTCTCCGCCGAGCTCGATGGCTACATCCGTCTTAGGATAGAATTCCTTTAAGGAATTTGCCACAGCCACAACCTCCTGACAGAAGGGTTGCCCCATGTGCTTAGCCAGGCTCAATCCGCCGGAACCGGTAACCATGCAAGTCAAACTGCAGTCTCCCAGCTTTTCCTTTGCTTCCTCCAGTAAATCTGCCAATGTTTCCTGTATATTGGCAAAGTGTCTTCGATAGTCTGAAAAGAGAAGGTTCTTCTCCCGGTCTAAAATGGCGACCTTCACCGTTGTAGAACCGATATCTATTCCCAGTCTATAAGTTCCTGTCATAAATTCACCCTTTTCTATACATTCTAAGCAAGCTTGTCAAAAATTTGCCCTTCTCCCAACGGAAAAAGTTCAAGGATTTACTCTAGCACAAAGGGAGGGGGGCAACAATAAAGCCTTTCTAAAAAAATAATAAAAAGAACTTGCCTTAATAGAATTTTAATAAAAACCATAAGACAATCCTAATTTCATCTTGAAAAAGCCTGGGGAGACAAGTATACTCATGCGGTGCAAAGAAATAGCAAAAGAGTATAGACGGAGAGCGGGAGAGAAGAAGTTTACTCGGCTCGAATGGGAATAAAGGAAAGGTAGTGAGAATGAATATCTTGGACCGCTTAAATAGAAAGTTTGGACGCTTCGCAATTCCGAATTTAATGCAGTATATTTGTGTGATTTACGGAATAGGCTTTATGATTCAGGTGGTGGCACCGGAAATTTACTATTATTATATGGATTTGGATCCGGAAGCAATTCTCCATGGTCATATCTGGCGGATTTTTACATTTTTGTTCTACTTTCCGGCAGGGGGAGGCTTTTCCGGCGTATTTTGGGCCATTATCGGTATTATGGTGTATTACAATATCGGAAAAACGCTGGAATTTCTCTGGGGAAGCTTCCGCTATACCTTCTTTATCGCATCCGGTATCATCCTATATAATGTGGTAGGCATCCTGATTTATCTCTTTACCGGCGTGTCCTTACAGTTAAATCCCACCTATATGGGCTTTAGTATCTTTTTAGCCTATGCCTTAACCCTGCCGGATACCATGTTTT
>CALHIC010000224.1 GCA_938030845.1 uncultured Oribacterium sp.
TATCTGTAAGCCCCTGCATATAGTCAAAATCCACATAGCCTTTTTGGGAAATAGAAAGTACTAAGGCTTCCAGAGAAGTATCCACATGATTTATCACCTTTGCCTTACTGATCGTGCGTTTCGAAAAAATATCTCCCTTTGCCTTAAAATTCTCCTCTTCGTCAAGAATTTCAATAGACGATACCAATGGAAAGTTACTATCTTCCCTTAATGCTCTAGTATTCGAAAGAGTATTAACAAAGCCATGCTTTTTAGAGAATCCGTCATAGACTTCATTTAAAATTTCTTGAGAAGCCTTGATTTCTGCATCGCTAAAATCTTCCTTTTGTTTGTAAATAACATCTTTTAGTGCTTCCTTTAATTTGAGATAGTCCCTAATCTTTTCCTTATTTTTATCCGGAATCTCTTTCTTGATGAAAAGGGAGTTTTCCCTGTAATACACCTCATTGTTAAGGATTGTATAAGAAAAGTTCTTCACATCATCTGTTGCCGGAATAAAGCTAATCTCATCATCAAGAAGTTCTATCTCTTCGTATCTTGTATTTGCAGAAATTTGTTTTCCGGCACGTTCCAACATTTCTTTTAAATCTACATTGTCCTTTGGTAGACAAGCGAGAGTATTTCCAAATCGCCCTGAAACTTCTTCCATCTTGCCAAGTACCATTTCCGGGTGATCCACAAAGTATTTATTGTAAGTAAGTCCGTTTTCATCCTCTTCCAAATGTACCCAGCTGTCATCTCGTTCCAGAACGCTGTCTCTCTTCTTTAAGAAAATAATATCACTTGTTACTTCTGTACCGGCAACACCCTTAAAAGTATCATTGGGAAGCCTTATCGCTCCTAAAAACTCAGCCCTGGCATTGATATACTTCCTGATACTTTCATCTTTCTTATCCATTGTGCCGGAAGAGGTGATAAAGGCAATCACACCGCCATCTCTAACCTTATCTATAGACTTGGCAAAGAAATAATCATGGATCAAAAAGTTGTTTTGGTTATACGCTCTGTCATTTACCTTAAAATCCCCAAAAGGCACATTTCCAATGACAAGATCAAAGAAATTGTTGGAAAAGCTCGTTTCCTCAAATCCCTTAACCTGAATATCACTATTAGGATAAAGTAGCCTTCCAATACGGCCACTTACTTGGTCAAGCTCCACTCCATAAAACTTGGACTGATTCATTTGCTCCGGAAGGCTTCCGATAAAGTGCCCGATACCCATGCTTGGCTCTAAGATATTTCCCTGTTTAAATCCCATATCCAGAACTGTCTTATATACGCTGTCAATCACCGTTTTAGGCGTAAAAAAAGCAGTTAAGGTAGATTCCTTAGCTGCTTCATATTCTTCTAAACTTAGGTTTTCTTTTAGGAATTTTCTGGCTTCCGACCATTGCCCAGTCCGTTCTTCATCAAATACTTCGGAAAGCCCTCCCCAGCCGACATATCTTGCCAGTACTTCTTGGGCTGATTCATCAAGTACTCTTTCCCCCTTTTCTACTCTGTTTAGCATAGAAATGGCTTCCAGGTTATAGTTTAGTCTTTCACTTGGTGTGAGTTTATCATGGAAAATCTCTTGCCGTATTTTGAAATTGGAAGCCGGTGCTAAACTTCGACTACTTCCTTTATCACCATCTCTTTCAATGCTGAAATCATGGTCTGGTACTTCGGATCTTCCTCGCTCGCTATATTCAGCTCCCTCATCATTTGAGGCTTCACTTCCCCCATAAGTTGGATTGCTCTCTTCTGTACTTCCATTAAGTGACTGACCAACTTCTTCTCCTTGTATAGCTCGAGCAGCAATTGATAATTCATCTCGTTCTGACTCTCTGCCAGGTACTCCAGTCTCATTACGGCGTAAGTCGGATTCGGAAATTCCTCCATAAAGCTCGTCTCCTCTTCCAGACTGTCTAAAGTTTTCTTCTTGATTATCTTCACTATTTCGTCCGTATTCTCCATCTGAGAAAACTCGTTCTCCTCTATCATCATCTCTTTCGTCATTTGATCGAACAGCATCTTCCATACCTCCTTGTTCTGCTTCACCATTTCTTTCAGTCTCTAATCTTACTTCTTCAGGATTGCTCCTATTATATTCTGCACCTCTATTTTTTGTCAGCCCATGACTTAGGGATAATTTCTTTGTGCGTTCAATAGTTGCCTCTAAAATCCTATTACAAGCATTAGAAATACAATTTCCTGCAAACATTAAGGACACACTATCTAAATAAAGAAAATTTTCTTTGCCCTTTTCCAGATCTATAGGATATTCCGCATGAAATCTACCGGATAAAGCGTAGGTAATAGACTCTCTCATAAAATGCACAAAAGAATTCCTATCCTCAGCCGGAACTCGCAGATTATTGGCAAGTTCATAGATATCCTGATCTGCATATATTCTGCTAAGAAAGTAAAGATTTTCTAATAAACTATCCTGAGGTGTATAGCC
>CALHIC010000225.1 GCA_938030845.1 uncultured Oribacterium sp.
GAACAACAGAAGAACACTATCTTTTTATTGATGAAATTCAGATGTCCGATGAAGTCCCGAATCCCTATAATCCGGAGGGAAAGAAGATTAGCTTTTATGATGCCTTAAATGATTTACGCTCCATTCCGAATCTGGGTGTTTATGTGACGGGGAGTAATTCCAAGATGCTTTCCAGTGATATTCTTACGGAGTTTCGGGGAAGAAGCGATGAAATTCGTGTCCACCCCTTAAGCTTCTTAGAATACTATTCCGCAGTGGGAGGGGATAAAAATGAAGCCTTTGACGACTATGCTTTTTATGGGGGGATGCCTTTAATCTTATCCAGACCAAATGACGGTGCAAAGATGAATTACCTAAAATCCCTCTTTTCAGAGGTGTATCTTAAGGATATCGTGGAAAGAAAAAAGATAGAAAGGCAGGATATCTTAGAGCAGATTTTGGATCTGCTCTGTTCTTCCATAGGCTCTCTTACGAATCCGGCAAAGCTGGCCAATACCTTGCAATCCAAGCAAGGCATTTCCGTCTCCCCGAACACCATTCGAGCGTATATCGGACACTTGGAGGATGCCTTTCTCTTCTCGGAAAGTAAACGCTATGATGTGAAGGGAAAAGCCTACTTTGACTCACCAAATAAATATTACAGTGAAGATATCGGTTTACGAAATGCCAGAATCGGTTTTCGGCAGCAGGAGATGACTCATATCATGGAAAATATTCTCTATAACGAATTGATGGTAAGGCAGTTTTCCGTGGATGTGGGGGTAGTATATGCCAGAGAAAAAAACGAAAAGGGGAATTCTGTTCGAACAGCTCGAGAGATTGACTTTGTGGTAAATTCCGGCGGCAAGAGAACCTATATTCAATCCGCTTATGCTATGCCTACAGAAGAAAAGACGGAGATAGAGCTTAGACCGTTTTCACTTACCGGCGATTCCTTTCCCAAAATTCTGGTGCGAAGAGATATCGGAAAACGTTGGTATGATGACTATGGAGTATTGCATATCAATCTGATTGATTTCCTCTTGGATAAGACGGTGATTTAAGATTTTTTTCTGTTTTTCTATAATTTTATTCATAACATTAGATTAAGAGTAAGAAGCCAATAAATGGTATAGCTACGCCATTTATTGGCTTCTGTTCCATGTCAAAAAACCTACTCCATTTACGGATATTATCCGAATGTGGAGTATAGGTGATTTTGAATGAAGGTCGTATACTAGGATAAAGTTCATGTTTCTATTCATAGTATTCTTAATCTATTATTTCTTTTCATTACAAGGAGGGAACTCATGCCTAAATCTAAAGTTGAAAATGATATTGTGGAAAAGCAAAAAATCATTTCCTCTCTTACTCTTATGGATGATTTATTTATGAAAGTGGTTTTGCAAGATAAGGAATGTACAGAATATATTTTGCAAATTATCATGGGCGATTCTACATTAAAGCTGAAAAGACAAAGCCTTCAAAAGAATTTATCAAATCTCCATGGACATTCTTTGGTTTTAGACTGCCTCTGTGAAGATGGGAATAATAATATTTACAATATCGAAATTCAAAATAACATTTCCGGAGCAGAGCCTAAACGAGCGCGTTATCATGCCGGTTTAATGGACATGCACTATCTAAAAAAAGGAAATCATTTTTCGCAATTACCCAAATCCTATGTTATATTTATTACAGCAAATGATGTGCTTCATGGGAAACTTCAGATTTATCATATAGAAAGAACAATACAAGAATCCGGAAAGCCGTTTTGGGATGAGTCTCATATTATTTATTTTAATACATCCTATGTGGATAATAGTCCCTTGGGAAAATTAGCTGAAGATTTACATGCAACAGAAACAAAGCAAATGAATTCGGGTATATTATCGAGGAGAGTTGCACTACTAAAAAATGCAAAGCCCAATGAGAAAGGAGGCAAAGAAATGAATGTTTTATTAGAGAATTATAGAAAAAAAGCCCTCAAAGAAGGAATAGAAAAAGGAATAGAAAAAGGAATAGAAAAAGGTAGGGAAGAAGAATTTATTGCTAAACAAAAGGTAATACAATTAATGGGATTGTTGGCAGAACATGGTAGAATTGATGATATTAAGAAATCTTCAACAGATCAGGAGTATCTACAATCTTTGCTCTTGGAGTTTGGTTTATAAATCTGAACTACATCTGCAAATGAAGCACTAGAAGAGAGAAGAGAAAAATATGGCTTGTTTTAGCTTTTCTTTGACAATTTAAACATAAATGCTATAGTTAAGACAATCATCTACCAAGTCGTAGAAGGATGTGCTGGGACGTCATTGGTAACTACTATGCCAATGGCGTTTTCTGTTTTTGGTATGCTTCGTACTTTTTAATTCTTTTATTCAATTCCCAATTTTTCCCAATATAAAAGCTGGTAATTAGAAAGTAAACGTTCTTTTAAAACTACTATGAAACGGAAAGAAAGAGTATAGAAATTGCTTGCTTAGATATGATAATTATGTCATTATTATGGGATAGAAAGGTGGTGCGTTATGCCTAGAATTATTCCAATAAAAGAGTTAAAAGATACTGCTAAAATCTCAGAAATGTGTCATGAAAATGAGGATCCCATATATGTGACAAAAAATGGCTATGGAGATATGGTTTTAATGAGCATAGAAAGTTATGAAGCATTACATCGCTTGAATCAAATTTATAGAGAATTAGAAATTTCTGAGGAAGATGTAGCGGCAGGAAGGACTACACCTGCAAAAGAAGCTCTGAAAGAAATAAGGGATAAATATGGCTTATAAATTGGAAATTTCATATAGAGCAAAGCAACAAATTGATCAAACAGTGCAATATATTACCAATAATCTAAAGAGCTACCAAGGAGCAAATAGTATTTTAGATGATTTAGATGACGCATTACAGTTGTTAGAAAGTTATCCGGAATCGTTTGCTTATTGCGAGGATTATTATCTCTTTGCAAAAGGGTATAGAAAGTATTA
>CALHIC010000226.1 GCA_938030845.1 uncultured Oribacterium sp.
TCCGGATGCCTTCCATAAAGAAAACATTTTATCCTTTCCTATGGAGGAGCTGGATACGCTTTTGGAAAAAGCATCCCTCCCCTTATGGGAATGTCTCTTCCAAAGCTTTTCCGGTCTTAGCCCCTTGCTGGCCAGAGAGCTTTGCCTAAATGCCGGTCTCTCTATCGAAAAGGATTCTAAAACATTATCCACAGAAGAAAAACAAGAAATCCGAGAGGCTATTTTGGCTTTCCGAAAAATACTGGAAGAAAAGAATTTTCATCCGGTTATTTTGTATGAAGGAGAAAAGGCCTTTGACTTTTCCGCCCTTTCTGTAAAACAGTACAAGGGAAATCCCGCATTTTCCGAAGAATACATTGCCTCTCCCTCCGCCCTCCTGTTGCAGTACTATGGAAATAAGGAGAGAGACGACAGAGTACGGCAAAAATCCACAGACCTAAAGAAGCAGTGTCATACCCTCTTGGAGCGCTGTAATAAAAAGCTGGCATTACAGGAAAAGCAACTAAAAGATACGGAGAAAAAGGATAAGTTCAGAATCTACGGAGAACTCTTAACCACCTACGGCTATAGCCTTACAGGAGGCGAGAAAGAGCTCCAGTGCGAAAATTACTACACGGGAAAGGAAGAAAAAATCCCCTTGGATCCTACTCTTTCTCCTATGGAAAATGCCAAGAAGTATTTTGAAAAATATGATAAGGCCAAGAGGACGGAGCAGAATCTTTTAGAGCAGGTAGCGGAAAGCAAAAAAACGCTCTACCACCTCCAATCCATTATGAACAGTCTACAGCTTGCGGAAAGCGCAGGAGATCTGGATGCCATAAGGGCAGAAATGGGAGACTTCGGCTTTATCAAAAAAGTCAGCGGAAAGAAGAAAAAACAGCGAAAGGAAGACCAGTCCAAGCCGAGACTTTTCCGTTCTTCAGACGGCTATCTTCTCTATGTGGGAAAAAATAACCAGCAAAATGAAATTCTCAGCTTCCAGATTGCAGAGGGAAAAGACTTTTGGTTCCATGGAAAAAATATTCCCGGCTCCCATGTAATCGCTAAAACAGAGGGAAAGGATTTGGAAGAGCTTCCCGATCGACTCTTTGAAGAAGCCGCAGAGCTGGCCGCCTACTTCTCTTCGGAAGGCAGCAGCCAAAAGGTGGAGGTGGATTATACCCAGAAGAAGAACCTAAAGAAGGTTCCCGGAGCCGCCCCCGGCTTTGTGATTTATCACCAGAACTATTCCATTCTGGTAAGCCCAAAACTGGCTCTGGAAGAAGTTAAAGACTTTCTTTGGTAAAGAAAGCACACTATCTGCAAAAAATTTGAACCGCCCTGCAACCTTGATTTACAAGGATGTAGAGCGGTTTTCATCAACACGTTTTGTCCTATAACCCACATTTTGTCCTATAAGCTCTCTTTTTGTATAGTGCAGC
>CALHIC010000227.1 GCA_938030845.1 uncultured Oribacterium sp.
GAGGACATAGAAAAAAGTCTTAGGAAAAAGTTTAAAAAATCTATTTTTACTCCCTTTGCAAAGGCAATTAACAATTTTGAATTAATTGAAGAAGGAGACAATATCTGCGTTTGCATTTCCGGCGGAAAAGACTCCATGATTATGGCAAAGCTTTTCCAAGAGTTAAAACGACACAACAAATTCCCCTTTACCCTGCATTTTCTTTGTATGGATCCGGGCTATAACGCCTACAATCGACAGATTATTGAGGAAAATGCCGCTCATCTGGGGATTCCCTTGGAGTTCTTCCAAAGCGATATTTTTGAATCGGTTTTCACCATTGACTCCTCTCCCTGCTATGTTTGTGCCAGAATGCGAAGAGGACACCTGTATTCCAAGGCAAAGGAACTGGGCTGTAACAAAATTGCCCTTGGACACCACTTTGATGATGTCATTGAAACCGTCTTAATGGGAATGCTTTACAGCGGACAATTCCAGGCCATGATGCCCAAACTCCATTCCACAAACTTTGAAGGAATGGAGTTGATTCGTCCCCTCTACTATGTTCGGGAGGAAGACATTATCCATTGGAGAAATTATAACCAACTGAACTTTATTCAGTGTGCCTGCAAGTTCACCGAAACCTGCAGCACCTGCCATGTGGACGGAACCACCAGCTCCAAGCGCTTGGAGATTAAGAAATTGATTGCTTCCCTAAAGGAAATTAATCCCTTTATCGAGAAAAATATCTTCCGTTCCACGGAAAATGTGTCCATCAATACCATCTTGGGCCTAAAAACCGACGGAGAGAAGCATTCCTTCTTAGAGTGGTATGATAAGGGCTTTACCCCACATGCAAGCAGGAACCGCCAATAAACTCACGAATTATGGAGTTCTTCGGAATGGACTCCGGGCTTACAGGAAGCACATAGTCCAGGAACTTTAAGAGGCGCTTTGCCTCCTGGTAGGCGGGACTGTCATTTTCAATCTGGAACAGTAGAGGCTGGGCAAAAATCTTTAATACTGCAAGCTCATAAATCAATGCAGAGTTTACCATCACATCCGCCCTCTCCTGGAAGGGGAAAATGTAATTGTCTTCGCCCCGTCTTACATTTTTCCAGATGGAAATGGTATCCTCCGCAGAATAACCTCTGGTTCTGTTATCTCTTACCATTCTACGAAGCAGGCGCACATCCGTTGTGGGAATACGGTTATGCTCATCAATGTTCAGGGGTGTTAAAGCGGAAATGTAAATGCGGAACTTACTTTCCTCCGGCAGGGAGGTGGACATTAAGTCATTTAAGCAGTGGATACCCTCGATAACCAAGACATCCTCCGCCTCCATTTTCAGATAATCTCCCTTATACTCTCTTTCTCCTGTGAAGAAATTGTAACGAGGAAGCTCCACCCTTTCTCCGGAAAGAAGAGAGAGCATATCCTTATTAAACAGCTCCAAATCCACGCACTGAATGGACTCAAAGTCGTAATTTCCCTCCTCATCTCTGGGAGCCTCCACTCTGGCTCTGAAATAATTATCTACAGAGATAGCATGGGGCTTTAGTCCAAGTGCGGAAAGCTGAATGCTTAAACGCTTGGAAAAGCTGGTTTTTCCGGAGGAAGAAGGTCCCGCAATCAGTACCACACGCTTCTTCTCCTTAAAAATAGACATGGCGATATTTCCGATTTGCTTCTCAAAATAAGCTTCCTGCATCAGAATAAGAGAATCCGTATCTCCCTGAACAATCTGCTTATTCAAGGCGCCGATATCCCCGATTCCCACCTTTCTGGCCCAAAGAGAAGATTCCTTCTGTACCTTATAAAGCTTGTCCATAGGGTGGAACTCCGGAAGCTCCTTCGGATTCTCCGGTGTCGGTAAAAGCAGGATAAAACCGTCTCCATAGGGAAGCAGGTCAAATAAAGTTACATAAGAAGTGTTTTGCAGCATATAGCCGTAGAAATAATCCTGGAAATTCCCCAGGGAGTAAATATTGACACGGCTGGTCATACGATAACGGAAGAGCTCCTCCTTGGAGTGCATGCCTACCTCCCGGAAGATAGCTCTGGCATCCTCGGTGGAAACGGAGCGCTTCATAATCGGCATCTTCTTTTCCGCATACTCATGCATGGAAGCCTTTACCTTCTCTAAAAGCTCCTTCGTAATCTGCACATCTCCGGAGAGGAAGCCGTAAAAACCGCCCCCAAGAGTGTAATCCATATTGACTCTAAAGCCCGGCACATCCTTACAATGATGATAAAAAGCTTTTAAAAGCATAAATACGGCAGAGCGGTGATAACTCTTCATACCGATACTATCCTTCAAGGTTAAAAAGCTGCATTCCTGATCCACATTGGGGATTCTCTTATGCAACTCATAAATACGCTTTCCAAAGCGTACCAAAACGATTGGATACTCCTCCATATCCTGAAACAAGGGAACCAAGTCTTGAAACTTACTTCCCTCCTCTAACTCTACCACTCTTCCTTTTGCTGTAATTTTCATGGACATCCCTGACCTTTCTATTTAGTTTTACAGAATTTTTCCTAAGAAAACTTCCTTTTCCTCTACGCAATCTATCTTAGGAAAATGTCGGCGAATCTGCTCGCTCATATAAGGCACGAAGAATCGCTCCAAGCCGTAATGCCCTGCATTAAGAAGGCTAAGCCCCTCTCCCAAGGCA
Organism: uncultured Oribacterium sp.; assembly: GCA_938030845.1. Taxonomy (GTDB): domain Bacteria; phylum Bacillota; class Clostridia; order Lachnospirales; family Lachnospiraceae; genus Oribacterium. The sequence continues at coordinate 2,658 of CALHIC010000227.1, forward strand.
TCCACTGCATCATGGTGTCCCAAGTCTCCGGTGATATAAGCGTCTGCACCGCTAGCAATCACATCCTTCATAAAGCTCTTTCCGGAACCCGGGCAAACCGCAATTTTTCGTATGGGCCTTCCACTGTCAAAGTACTCAATATAGGGAAGGGCAGCCTTTTCTTTCACATAAGTCGCTAGTTCCTCGCAAGTAAATGCCTTATCCACTCGAGTATAAAATCCTATCCCCTGAGATATGCCCTCCAAGCCGGGAGAAACTTCCTGCAGTACCCCCTCCTTTTTCCAGGAAAGCTTAGAGCAAATCAAATCTCCCATGCCCTCCTTTACGCTGTCGAAGTTGGTGTGCATGCTAAAGACGGAAATCTTATGTTCCGCCAAAGTAAGAAGCAACCTTCCCTGCTCATTGTCTCCGGTAACAGATTTCATCCCCTGAAAGATAAAGGGATGGTGGCTCAAAATAAAATTACAAGAATGGGCAACCGCCTCTTCCACCGACCTTCTCTGCACATCCAGACAGACATAGACCTTGCTAAGCTCTTCTTCCTTCTTTCCCAGCAAGAATCCCACATTGTCCCAGTGCTCCGCATACTGCTTCGGTGCAAATTCCTCCAAAAAGGAAATCAGCTCTTGTTTTTTCATATTATTTCTCCTATTTATCTCTCCTATCCAAAGTAGCTAAGGCCCTCTTTCACCCGTTCCAGCTTCTCTGCTATCACCTTTTGGGGATTTTTTGAAAGCATTTCTTCCAAATGTCTTTCCTCATCCTCTAAAAGTTCCTTTAAAACAGGATCCTTTTTTGCTAGAGGAAGCCAACCAAACTCCCATTCCACTTTGGATATTTTGGAAGAATCCAAGTTATTCTCTCTTGCATCCGAATTTGTCGCCTTAAGCTCCGGGACTTTCGCCTCGGTATCCAAAGTATTTTTTTCCCTATCTGAATTTCTACGCTTTTTCGCCAGCAGGATGCGATAAAACTTATTTTTCTCCTTCACATAGCAGTCTTCCACAAGCTCCATATAGGGATATAAAAAACGCCGAACCTTCTCATAGTCGGACTGGGGAGAAAGCAAAATCGTTTCAAACTCCTCTATTCGCTTTTCCAAAATCTGAATCATCAGTATTCCCCCCATACCGGAGAGAAGAAGGTGCTTACATTCCCCTTTTTCCAAGGCTTCCAGACCATTTCCAAGGCGACAGCTGATTTTATCCTCCAGCCCCTTGAAACGCACATTTTTCTTCGCCATTTCCAAGGGCTCTTTTCCGATATCACAGGCAAAAAGCTTCTCCGCCTTTCCCGCCTCATATAAGGCAATGGCGGTATAGCCATGGTCGCAACCGATGTCCGCAATACTGTCCACCACCGGATATAAGTCCACCATGGTCTGTATCCTTGCCCCAAGTCCCTTCATCTACACACTCCTTTTAGAGGGAAAATAAAATCTCCCCAAAACTCTTTTCGCCTCTATACACCGTAAAGACTATATTTCGTAAAAAATCCAATCTCTATATCCAAACTGTAATCTCTGCGAAGCCAAATATAGCTTTTTTAAGTCTTTTATCCGGAAAAACCGGAGAAATGCTCCCACTTATCCTTCTCCCGGAACAAACGGGAAAGCTCCTCTCCGTCCATAGCCTCTGCAATAGCCTTTTCAATCCCCCGCAATTTAATCTGGCGGATAAAGTCCAGAAGCATTCTTTCCTCTTCCTGCCGTTCCAGATCCAAATGATACAAGTCTCCATGATAAAGCGCCATGCACTTTTGGTATTTTTCTTCCTCGCCTCGGAAACCGTCCATGATTTCCTGTACGGCCTTTCCCTCCTGCAAAGAAAGAAATACCTGCCTGCAAAGCTCCTCCCTAAGGTCCTCTGCCTTAATATATTGAGAAACCGGCCCGATCCACTCTTCCTTTTGCAATAAGACGGAAAGGAACTGCTCCTCCAAATTATCCGTTAAGCTCTTTTCCCGCTTATTCTCCTCCCGTCTTCCCTGCTTGGAAAGAGCAAAGGAAAGCTGGGATTTTTCTTCCCCCTTTTGTACCAGATACAAAAGGTTCTCCGCGGATAAAAGCTGCTCTCTGGCCACTGCCTTGCAATAATTTTCCAGCTCCACAGGGTCGGAGAAGCAATCCCTCAAGAGGGAAGCAATGGCTTCCATATAGCCCTGCATCTCTCCCGGATCTTGCAGGTTAAAGCCGGACTTTAATTCCTCCACCTCCCACAAGAAGGCATTTTTTGCATTATGAATCCGCTCCAGAAGGGCATCCTTTCCCTCCGCCTTTAGAAACTCATCCGGATCCTTATAGGGCTTTAGGGAAATGACCTTCGCCTGGATTTCCTTTTCCCGTAAAATGGGAATGGCTCTCTTACAGGCCTTTCTTCCCGCATTGTCACTGTCAAAGCAAAGAAGCACCGTAGAGGTAAAACGCTTTAAAAGGGCGGCCTGTTGCTCTGTAAAGGCGGTTCCCAATGCCGCCACCGCTTCAATACAGCCTGCCTGATGCATGGAAATCACATCCATATAGCCTTCGCAGAGAATAAAATAATTTGCTCTGGATTTTCTCGAAAAATTAAGGGCAAAAAGGTTTCTGGACTTATCGAAAAGCTTGGTTTCCG
>CALHIC010000228.1 GCA_938030845.1 uncultured Oribacterium sp.
GCCTCCCAAAGACTTTGGCGAAAAGCCAAAAGAGAAACCAAAAGCTCATTGTGCTCGCTTTCCTCAGTGCTGTTTTCCGAAATATTCTCCTTTTCAGAAAGCCTTTCATCCTCCAGCTCTTCCCGAATCAGTTCCCCTTTCCAGGACAGGATAGCCTTAGCAGCCTCTTCACAGGATAAATGCAGATCAAGCTGCATATAAGGATGAACAATATATTCTTTTCTGGGATAAGCATCACAGACCTTGGAAAGTTCCTCTTCTCCCTTTTCTCTCTGGATTTCGCAAAGACCATTCTCCTGAAGAAATGGACATCTTCCATCCTTCTCCACAGCAAAATAAAATTCGCCGTCCTTCTTATGGAGCTTTCTTCTAAGCTTCTCTCCCAATACGCCGGCCATCCTTTGATACTTTTCCGCGGTCTCAAAATCAATGTCAATTAACCAATCTCTGCAACAGCTGTCCTTACAAGCTTTCCCTATACAGGCAAAATCCGGATAAAAAAGAGGATACTCTAAAAGCATAAGCCCAATCCCTCCCTTGCTTGAAAATGGCTTTCTGCAAAAAAGCGATATTTGGCCGCCTTGTATTCCGCCAAATTTTTAGCCTTTCGAATCTCCTTTAAGCCCTTTTCTCCACCCTTGTAAGACTTGGCAAAATAGCTCCAAAATTCTTTGTACTTTGCCAATATATTTCTTTCTCCTTGGATTTCTTTGGCAAAATTCTCTTCCACCAAACTGAGAAAATCCTTAAACTCTCCTTCCTCCAATACCTTTCCGCCTCGAACTTCCCGAAAAAGAGCCGGATTGGACAGGAGCCCTCGACCGCACATAATTCCCTGTATCCCGGGGAAATGTTCCTGTAGGAACAAAATATCCCCCTTTGTTTCCACATCTCCGTTATATACAAGGGGAAGCTTAGAGCTTTTACAAATATTCTGAAAACAATGCAAATTCACTCGGCCGGAATAATACTGCTTCTGGGTTCTGGGATGGACGATGATTTCCGAAAAAGGAAAATGATTGAATACCGCAAAAAGCTCTTCCCACTCTCCTTCCGTATTTAAGCCTATCCTAGTCTTTATGGAGACTCTCATCTTCGAATCCTTCAACAAGGAAAAAAGCTCCTGAAAAAAGTCTTCCAATAACAGCGGATTTCTAAGCATACCGGAGCCTTTCCCCTTAGCCACCACGGTTCCGCTGGGACAGCCCAGATTTAAATTACACTCTTGATACCCCAGGCTCTCCAGATATTCCATAGTAGCATGAACAAACTCCGGACGATTTCCCATAATTTGGGGAATCAGCACTAAGCCATTATTGTTCTCTACTGCACAATCCCGTTCAATTCTTCCGGTATAATGCCCTTCCTCATTGGAAGAAATAAAGGGACTAAAATATCCATCCGTTTCCGGAAATAAAGCTCTATGGGCATTCCTAAGAGGATAGCCTGTAATGGATTCCAAGGGGGCAAAATAATACTTCATGATCTCTCCTAAAAATTCCCGGTGAAAAAGGCCAAAAACAGCAGAATAATCAACATTTGCCCATGCACCATCAGATAATGCAAAAGAAAAAGCTTCAGATTCACAAGCTTAGCTCTTCGCAAGAAAACAATAGCCATAATACTGCTATAGTTTAACGCCAAGGGATGAATTGTGGATAGTATGGAAGCCACAATCAGCTGTCTTCCCTTGGTACTGAAGGAGGACAACAGTACAGCGGCAGGAAGTCTTGTGAAAATTTCCGATAGGATAAAGCCTCGGCTGGTCTCATGAGCAAGAATCCATTCTCCAAATAAACGACTAAGCATTGCACTATGATAGGTACTTTCCTTTAACAACAAAATCAAAAAGAGAAAAAGAAATAGAAAGCCATCCAGCTTTAAAAATATTCTTCTTCGAAAAATAAGCGTATAAAAGATAAGGACGGGAAAAAGCAAAAGAATCGGAATAATCCGAAGATAAGATAAGAATATTAAAAGGGAAAACAGGGAAAAATGAATCAGAGCATTGGCATCCAGCTTGCTTTCCCTGAAATTTCCCTGAAATACGGCATTTTCTTCCTCTTTAAAAATGAGTACATAGGGAAGCAAAAAGATTCCTCCAAAAAGGAAGAAGATAAAGCTAATCCGTAAGAAGGACAGAAAGCTATAGCCATATTCCAAAAACAAATATAGGGAAGAGAGGCTGGTGTAGGGAAAGAGAAAGCTTCCGATCTCTCCGGCTAAAACCTGTAGAACCAGAGTATGCACCAAAAGATATTTACAATTCTTTTCTTTTCCCAGGCTGTCCAATGTGATGGGAATCATCACAAACAGACTCAAAGTATCTCCAAAAAAGCTAGAAAATAGAAAGCTAAAGAAAATCAGTCTGCGGGATAAGCCTTTTCTTGTTTTACTGCGATTTAACTGCTTGTACACCAAATGATGCAAATATTGGCTTTCCATCAAATACACGGAAAGAAGTAAAATGGAAAGCATGGAGAAATACTTCTCTACGGGAAAGCCCTTTAGAAAAGAGAAATCCGGATACTGAAAAAGGCAGGATAGAAACACCAATCCTGCCATGATAAGCAATACAATATTTTTGGATTTACGAATGGTAATGCTTTTAATCTTCATTCTGATTGATAAAACCCTCTCCGTGTACTTCTCTTACATCGGAAATGATAAAGAACGCCTTGTCATCCATACTGTAAACCTGATCCTTCACCCTGGTCACCTCTCTTGGACTCAGCACACAGTACAGCATAGTAATTCCCTGTCTGGTATACATTCCCTTTGCATCAATGCCTGTAACGCCACGTTCCAGCTCCTTCATAATCCATTGAGAAATCTCTTCACCCTTATTGGAAATAATGGTAACCGCCTTGGCAAAGTGCATACCGTCGATAAAAGAATCACAAATCTTGGTAAATACATAAACGGATACAATGGCATAGCAAGCCTTGGTTACACCGAAGAGCTGTAATCCCCAAAGCACTACTGCACCGTCGCAGAACTGCAATAGCTTAGCTATGGAAATATGCTTAAATCTGGTCTGAATAATCGCAGCCATCAAATCCGTTCCGCCGGTGGTGCTGGAAGCCGCAAAGACAAGTCCACAGCCTACACCCATTAGAATTGCTCCGATTACTGAAGCCAGGAACAAATCATCCGCAGGAATCAAGGTATAATCCGGAAGTAAGTACAAAATCAGGGAGCATAGCATGGTGGCAAAAATGGTTCTGGCAATAAATTTCCATCCCTTTGTAATGTAGCCCAGTCCAAAAAGGGGAATGTTAATAATGGTATTACTTAACCATAAAGGCAAGCCGAAAAGGTGACGAAGGATAATGGATATACCGGAAACTCCTCCGATAATTAATCCTGCCGGATCATAAATATTTTTGGAGGCAATGGAAATTAATAGGGAGCCTATAATCATATAACAATAATCTCGAATTAAACGTTTTTTCTTGTTATCCATCTCTCCTCCTTCAATACTATGGATTCCATTCCATAGTTCCTTGCAACATTTTATGAAAATGTCTTAAAACGCCTTAAAAACTTTTATGCTCTTCAAAAACTTTCATACTCTTTAAAGCTCTTTAGATGTTTCCGAATATTTTAATACTTTTGAAGTTCATCCTCTTTTTGTAAGGTAATAATACTCAGCTTCTCCTTTAGTAAAGGAAGTAAGTCTTCCATCGCCTGCTTTTCAATAGTAATACAGCCGGAACTCTCCCAGGTATCCGGCGCCTTGATATGTAAGAAAATAGCGGATCCCCTACCAAATACCACGGGATTTTGATTAAATCCGATGGCCAGAGCCTTTTCATAACAAATCTTATAGGAATACAATCTTTCCCCGGCAATCTTTGTAGGACTTTCCACCCAGGTGTTGTAAGTATTTTTCTCTCCGGACCAATAGGAAGTCTTTTGAATCTGCTTATAAGGAAGCTTTGTATTTACAGAGCTAGGAAAGCCGAAGGCAAAGGAAATAGGATAAGCACCTAAAGGAGTTGTTCCGTCTCCTTCCTTTCTTTCCGTCCCTTCCTTTAGACCGTTTCTGCCATATCCGCTATAGGTCTTCCATTGTAAATAATACCGATCCTCTCCCTTGTTCCAAAGGCTCAATTCATGGTCCAACATTACAAGAAGCTGATCTTCCTTTTTTCCTATCTCTGTTTGGAAAAGCTTTTTTCCGATCCGAATCTCCGTATCGTTATTGGACGTGGAAGTTTGGGATTCCAGTTTTTTCTGATAAAGCTCCCCCGGTCCTGCAAAGGCGGTAAATATCATAGACAGGCAAAAAAGACTAAGAATCAGGACACTTGTAAGTACCATCTTAGTCTTTTTTTGCTGTTTCTTTTGAGAGAATAAATTCATAGCTTTCCTTTCCTTTTTCGCTCTGAAATATCTTGATACAATCCATAACATCATATCCAATTCAGGAAAGCTTGTAAAGGAAAAATAGAATTCATACCCTTAGCTTATTTAAATTTATCCTGCCTGATTACTCTCTGTTCCCTGAGTAGCCTGTTTATTTCCAGCCTGAGTATTCTTCTTTGAAGAATTATTCTTAGAACTCTTCTGCTTATTCTTCTTACTTCCCTGTCCATCCGGTCTGTTTCCTCTTTCCATGCCCTGACCATTGTTCATGCCGCCCTGAGCTCTATCTCCGGGCATTCCCGGATTTCCATTCATGCCACCCTGTCCTCTGCCGCCGGGCATTCCCTGGTCACCGTTCATACCGCCTCGTTCCATGCCCTGACCGTTATTCATTGGAGACATTCCCATGCCATTGTCGCTGGGTGGATTGCCGGGAAAGTTGTTGCCATCCCCACCGGGGAATCCGCCCATCTCGCCGGGCATTCCTTGACCTCTATCTCCGAGCCTTCCTTGGTTGCCATTCTGATGACCTTGCTCTCTGCCCCCTTGTCTTCCTTGATCACCGTTCATGCCGCCTTGGAATCCTCCGTTTGGAGGGCCACCCTGAGGACCGCCGCCATTCTGGCCAGCATTATGTCCGCCATTAAAGCCTCCATTTGGAGGGCCGCCCTGCGGACCGCCACCATTCTGTCCTCCATTTTGTCCGCCGTTAAAGCCTCCGTTTGGAGCACCTCCCTGTGGGCCGCCATGACCCATTCCGCCGCCCATAGCATTTCCATTTCCAATAGTATTGGCAATAGAACTTACAGTAAATTCTTCAGTAGTATCTCCTACAGAAAGCTTATAGCTCTGATTATTGCTAAGATCCGGGGAGGAGAAAAGTACTACGCCGTA
>CALHIC010000229.1 GCA_938030845.1 uncultured Oribacterium sp.
CACCAACTACTTTTTTGAGCTTGAGCAAGCAGATGGATTAAAACAGTATGGAGCTTCTAAAGAAAACCGGCCTCTTCCCATTGTTCAGATGGGACTTTTTATGGACAGTGATGGTATTCCTCTTGCCTTCAGTGTCAATCCCGGAAATACCAATGAACAAACGACAATGGTTCCTTTGGAAAAAAAACTTCTTGAAGATTTTTCCTTGTCTAGACTGGTCGTATGTACGGATGGAGGGCTTTCCGCATTATCCAACCGTAGATATAACTCCAAGGGGAATCGTGGTTTTATCACAACACAATCCATAAAGAAGTTAAAAGGTTTTCTGAAAGAATGGTGTCTCGATTCTAAAGACTGGCGTCTAAAAGGCAGTATGCAAAAGTATAACATTTCCGAACTGGACGAAGAAAAAGACAGAGAAAAAATCTTTTACAAAGAACGGTGGATAAATGAAAATGGACTTGAACAACATCTGATTGTATCCTATTCCATCAAATACAGGGATTATCTAAGGTACGTTCGGAGCGGACAAATCAGCCGTGCCCAAAACCTTATTACCAATAATCCCAAAGAAATAGACCACAACCGCCAAACCGATTTCAAACGTTTTGTTAAAAAAAACAGTGTAACGCCGGAGGGGGAGCTGGCCGAGCAGAGCTTTTTAGAACTCAATGAAGATGTCATCCGAAAAGAAGAACAGTATGACGGTTTCTACGCTGTATGCACTAACTTGGAAGATGATGCTTCAGCTATCATTGAAGTAAACAAACAACGCTGGCAAATCGAGGAATGCTTTCGCATTATGAAAAGTGAATTCAAAGCACGACCGGTATACCTTCACAGAGATGATAGGATTAAGGCACACTTTATGATTTGTTTCCTTTCATTAATTCTCTACAGATACCTGGATAAACAACTTGGAAGCAAGTATTCATGTGAAAAACTGTTACATGGTCTAAAAGATATGAACTTTCTAAAGATTGAAGGCAGAGGATTTATCCCGACATATGCAAAAACAGAATTTACAGACGATCTAGAAAAAGCCTTTGGAATTAATACTTCTATGCAGATCGTCACTATAGAAAAAATGAGAAATATTTGCCATCAGACTAAAGAATAAAAATCTGTACGCACATCTGATAACAAAGAAAAAAGCTCTGTAAACCGCTTGATTTCAACGATTTATAGGGCTTTTTTACTATGTAGACTGTCAAAGTCGGGATTTTATCATGCCAAGGAAAAGAGAACAAGAAGGATATTCTAAAATTTCTGCGACATTTCCTAAAAAAACTATATCGCTTCCCTTAGCCATACCGATAAAGCCTAAGAGATTCTTTTTAGGCTTTATTTTTTCTGCCGCTTACGCTTTTCCAAAAGAAGATCTCGGAACTTTGACACCTAACATAACATAAACAGTATCGAGAGGCTTGAAAAGCCTCTATTTTTTTGCGCAATCAATAGTTCTATATATTGCGTCTTATTGCGTACTGTTGTATAATATAATTCATTTTAAAGGAGGCGCCTATGAGACTTAGAGCCACTAAATCTGCTCACTCAGTTTCTTACTCTGTTATTAAATCTGCTTATATCAATAAAAAACGTACGACTGTAACCGTCGAAAAACTGGGAAACGAAAAAGAAATCTGCAAAAAGCATGGTGTTTCTGATGCTCTTGCATGGGCAAGAGAATACGTCGCCAATTTAAATAAGAATGCTGAAATGAATAAACCTATTGAGATCTCGTTTGATCCCTCAATTCCCCTCACTCAGAACGATCAGAGGCTCTTCAATGGAGGCTATCTTTTCCTACAGGATATTTATTTTCAGTTGGGGTTTGATAAGATTTGCAAAGCTATTGCCAGAAAGCATGGATTTAAGTACAACCTCAATTCAATTCTTTCAAGGCTGCTATATACAAGAATCCTTTATCCTTCTTCAAAACTATCTTCTTTCGCGCTTTCTTCAAGATTCATAGAAAAGCCGGATTTTTCTCTCGAAGATATTTACCGTTCCCTATCCATCATTAATGAAGAGTCGGATTACATTCAGTCCACACTTTATCGGAACAGCTTAAAGATTTCAAAAAGAAAAACCGGAGTGATTTACTATGACTGCACCAACTATTACTTCGAGATTGAAGAAGCAGATGATTTCAGAAAATATGGCCATTCCAAAGAAAACCGTCCGAATCCGATTGTA
>CALHIC010000230.1 GCA_938030845.1 uncultured Oribacterium sp.
GGACTTTGCCATTGATGTACTGCTGGGGAAGGAAAGCAGCACCCGTTCCATTCGCCTGGACTTGCCACGTTTTACCTTAGTGGGAGCAACCACCAGAGCAGGACTCCTTTCCGCCCCTCTTCGAGATCGTTTCGGGATTATCGGGAAAATGGAGTTTTATAAAGAAGAGGAATTGGAGGAGATTGTCCTTCGAAGTGCCAAGGTGCTGTCCATTTCCATTGATAAAGGCGGTGCGAAAAGCATTGCCCTTCGTTCCAGAGGAACCCCAAGACTTGCCAATCGTTTGCTAAAGAGGGTACGAGATTTTGCGGAAATCAAGTATAATGGTGTTATTCACAAGGAGGTGGCAGAGGATGCCTTGGACTTACTGGATGTGGATACCTTAGGCTTGGATACCTATGACAGACAGTATCTTTGGAATCTAATCGAGAAGTTTTCCGGAGGACCGGTGGGGGTGGAGACCTTAGCCACCAGTCTGGGAGAGGATCGGGGAACCTTAGAGGATATGATAGAACCCTATTTGATTTTACAAGGTCTGATAGACAGAACCCCCAGGGGAAGGATTGCAACAAAACACGCGTATCAACATTTAGGACTGAGTGAAGCATAGGAAAAGGTGGAGAAAATGGCAGATAAAAAGACAATACAGGTCATTATTGACGGAAAAATTTATGTCCTAAGTGGGGAGAATTCCGAGTCTTATTTACATGATGTGGCAGATTATTTAAACCATAAAATTGAAAGCATCCGTAAGGAAATGTGGAATTATAATAAGCTGGAGGAATCTGTTCGATCCCTTCTTCTTCAGATTAATATTTGCGATGAGCTTTTTCAGGAGCGAAAAAAGGTGGAGGAGATGCAGGAGCTTTTGGATCAGGAAAAAAGCGAGAGCTACTCCTATAAGCACGACCTGGTAAAGACCAAGTTAAAGCTGGATGGGGTGTTACAGGAATTGGAAAGTACCCAGAAGAAGCTTCTGGCTTTGGAAAAGAAGGAAGCGAAAGAAAAGGGATAGGATGGAGTAAGTAAGGATGCCAATCCAAAACAAAGAAAATTTAAAAGAAAAAGAGCCTTATAAAGCAG
>CALHIC010000231.1 GCA_938030845.1 uncultured Oribacterium sp.
TTAGCCCTCATTCAAAAGATTCCCACCCCCATTACCCCTATTAAGTTGGATCAAAGCCATAAACAAATCACTTTGGCTTATTTTGATAAGAAGTCCACAGTGGATTATATGGGAATTGTTCAAGGGATTCCCATTTGTTTTGATGCTAAGGAATGTCACAAGGATTCCTTTCCCCTGCAAAACCTTCATGCCCATCAAATGGATTTTATGAAGCGCTTTATGCTGCAGGGGGGCATCAGCTTTATTATCCTGTCCTTCAGCAAAAGAGGAGAGAAGTACTATGTTCCTTATCGGGAGCTGGAATACTTTTATCAGCGGATGGAAGAGGGGGGCAAGAAAAGCTTTCGTTATGACGAATTACGGGAAGCCTTTCCGGTAGAGGCGAAACGGGATTTGCTGGTTCATTTTTTGGAGGCTTTAAATCAGGATATTTTGTGTCTGAATGAGATGAATAAGTCTTAATAAACAATAAGCTTTAATGAACAATAAGACTTATTGAAATGTGTTTGGATAAAAAATTTGTATTTTATGCAGTTAAATGAGGAAAAATCATGAATATTATTGTGGTAGGTTGCGGTAAGGTAGGTCTTACCCTGGCAGATCAATTAAACAAAGAGGGGCATGATATTACCATTGTGGACCAGGATGAAAAGGTTCTTCGTCATGCGGTGGATTTTCTGGATATCATGGGAATCCACGGAAACGGTGCGATGCTTCAAACCTTGAGGGAAGCCGGAGTACAGAATGCGGATGTCTTAATTGCGGCAACCAGCCGGGATGAAGTCAATATGCTTTGTTGCCTCTTTGCCAAAAAAGAAGGAAATTGTCGTACAATAGCCAGAATCCGTGACCCTCAATATACTACGGAGATTTCTTATCTTCGAGATGAATTGAACCTGGCCATGGTAATCAACCCGGATATGGCTGCGGCAAAGGAAATTGAGCGTCTGCTTCGTTTTCCTTCTGCGATGAAGGTAGACAGCTTTTCTCGCGGAAAGCTGGATTTGATTCGTGTGAAGGAGAGTCAGTTGATTGGCATTCCTCTTCATACCTTTCAAAAGGATACGGGCTTAAATGTCCTTATTACTTTGATTCAAAGAGGAGAGGATATTCTTATTCCAAACGGTTTTGATGCTTTGGAAGCGGATGATTTGATGAGCTTTATTGCAGCACCCAAGGATGTAAGCAAGTTCTTTATTAAGCTGGGTGTGGATTATACCCCCGTTAGAGATTGTATCATCGTAGGGGGAGGACGAATCAGCTATTATATTGCCCGCTATATTGATGAAATGCATTTAAATATGCGTTTAAAAATCATTGATTCCAATAAGGAGCGTTGTGAGTATCTGGCGGATGTACTTCCGGATAGTATTATCATTAACGGTGACGGTATTGATGCCGAGCTATTAAAGAAGGAGGGAATTGAAAATACGGATGCCTTTTGTTCTTTAACCGGATTTGATGAGGAAAATATCATGCTTTCTCTTTATGCGGGAAAGCTTTCCGATGCCCGTTTGATTACCAAAATCAACCGTATTGCCTTTGAAAATGTTACCAATGAAATGAATTTGGGTTCTGTCATTTATCCGAAACAGATTGTTGCAGAGAGTATTCTTCGATATGTAAGGGCTTTGGAGAATTCCAAGGGCTCCAATGTAGAGACCTTATATAAGCTTGCTGACGGAAAGGCAGAAGCTTTGGAGTTTAAGGTATTAAATGATCCGGACTTAATCAACATTCCATTCGCGGAGCTGTCCTTTAAGCAAGGAGTTTTAATCTGCGGAATTATACGACAGAATAAAATTATTACCCCTAGAGGAGCTGATGTTATGAAGGTGGGAGATCGGGTGATTGTGGTTACCACCAACACGGGATTTAATGATTTACGAGATATTTTGGAAGTAAAGAAGGAAGAGGATATTCATTATGAACTTTAGTATGATTGTCTACATCCTGGCTTGGGTACTGAGAATAGAGGGAATCAGCTTATTGCTTCCCTTTATTTGTGCCATAATATATCGGGAGCATAATTCTGCCGCGGCTATATTATCCGTGTCGGCGATATCTTTAGTCGTAGGGGCGGTTTTAACACGAAAAAAACCGAAAAAAATAGCTTTTTATACCAGAGAAGGCTTTGTCATCGTGGCAGGCTGCTGGTTGGTGCTTTCTTTAGTGGGAGCTTTACCCTTCTATATTAGCGGAAAAATTCCCCATTATATCGATGCGGTTTTTGAAATTGTTTCCGGCTTTACCACTACAGGTTCTTCCATCTTAAGCGATGTGGAGGCCTTAGGAAAGGGATTGATTTTTTGGCGTTCCTTTTCCCATTGGATGGGAGGCATGGGTGTATTAGTCCTTGTTTTAACGGTTCTTCCCTTAGGTGGCGGTTATAACATGATGATTATGAAGGCGGAATCTCCGGGACCGGATGTGTCCAAGATGGTGCCTAGAGTAGCAGATACCGCTAAAGCCCTTTATAAGATTTATTTTGTTCTAACGGTAATTTGTATTTTTGCCTTTTTACTTTCCGGAATGCCGTTTTTTGATGCTTTGTGTATCGGCTTCGGAACGGCGGGAACAGGGGGATTTGCCATCAGGAATTCCGGAATGGCGGATTATTCCATGTTTAGCCAGTTCTTGATTACCATTTTTATGATTTTGTTCGGTATTAACTTCAATGTTTATTATCTTTTACAAAGAAGGAAGTGGAAAGATGCTTTTTCCTCAGAAGAAGCCAGAACCTATCTTTTGATTATCCTTTGCTCAACTTTATTCATTGCTTTTAATAATCTAAAAGAAATGGGAAATGGCCTGTTATTTGCCCTTCACCATGCTTTTTTTACGGTAGGAAGTATTATTACCACAACAGGCTTTTCAACTCTGGATTACAATCATTGGGCAGTACCCAGTCAAATGGTGATTTTATTCTTAATGATTTCCGGTGCCTGTGCAGGCTCTACGGGTGGCGGTATAAAGGTTTCCCGATTGATTATCTTATTGAAGAATATGGGGAAGGAGTTGCACCTCATTATTCACCCGGAAGCCATCAAGAGAATTCGTTTGGAAGGAAAAAGCCTGGATTACAATGTGGTACGTTCGGTAAGTACGTATTTGATTGCATATTGCTTTGTCTATATAATATCCATTTTTCTTATCAGCTTTGACGGTTTTGATTTTACTACAAACTTTTCAGCAATTTCCGCAACCTTTAACAATATCGGACCGGGATTGGCAAAGGTTGGACCAATAGAAAATTTCTCGATTTATTCGCCATTTTCAAAGGCAGTCATGATTTTTGACATGTTGGCAGGAAGATTGGAAATATTTCCTATGTTGATTCTGTTTTCGCCGAAAACCTGGAAGAGAACGAACTAGTTCAAAGCCGGAAGAGAATGAATTAGTCCACCAAGAATAGGGACAAGCCGTAATTAGATTGAGATTACGTAAGAGTATCGATATTGCTTAGTAGAAAAACTGTAGGATGAAAAGATAAATAACTATTCGCTAAACTCTTGTTTAACGAATAGTTATTGCTTTTTAAAAAGGGATTATGCTATAATCTGGTAAAACTACGATGCAACGGCTTGAATATGGCTTTGGTATGCTATCAAATTTGATTTCAAGCTAAAACGATTTACTCTGTATTGATCATGGAGAAAAAACCTTATTAGAGTGAATAACATTATTAGTGTGATTAACATTATTAGAGAGAATAAGCTATGCCATTACAATATCATTTAGAATTAGACAAACAAAATACTTTAAAGCTTAGACAGCTACAAAAGGATCTACCGGCCTTTTGTGCTTCTTTTTTTCGCGGTATTGATCAAGTTACTTCCTCCAGAACCAAGATTGCCTATGCCTATGATTTAAAGGTCTTTTTTCAATTTTTAATAGAGGAAAAAAAGCTTCGTTCCGATATTTATGCTTTTGAGGCCAGGGATTTGGATCGTTTATCTCTGGTGGATTTAGAGGAATATATGGAATTTTTAAAATATAGAACGAAAAAAAAGACCGGAAAAGAGGGACAAATTGAGGAAGTTGAAGTTTTAAATCATAACAAGAGCATAAAGAGGAAAATTTCCAGTTTAAAAAGCTTCTTTGGCTATCTATATAAAACTGAGCAAATCAAAGAGAATAAGACCGCTCTTCTCTCCTTGCCGAAGCTTTCTCAGGAAGAGATTATTCGTATGGATCAGGGAGAAGTTGCACAGTTTCTGGATCAGGTAGAGTCCGGAGAAGATTTAAGCAAGAAGGAAAAGCTCTATCATGAGAAGAATCAAGTAAGAGACCTGGCTATGATGCAGTTAATGCTGGGAACTGGAATCCGTGTGTCGGAATGCGTAGGTTTAAATTGCTCCGATGTAGATTTCCAAAATAATGCCATTCGTATTCACAGAAAGGGAGGCAAGGAGGTTTCCATTTACTTTTCCGATGAGGTGGAACAAGGCTTAAGAGCTTATATGGAGGAAAGAAAAGCTAAAATCCCGGCTTCCGGACATGAAAATGCCCTGTTCCTATCCTTACAAAATAAAAGAATGTCTGTACGAACCGTGGAATTGATGGTGAAGAAATATGCGCAAAAGGTAACTCCCCTTAAGCATATTACTCCGCATAAATTACGAAGCAGCTATGGTACCAATCTATACCAGGAAACCGGAGATATTTATCTGGTGGCGGATGTTTTGGGACATAGTGACGTAAATACCACCAAAAAGCATTATGCCGCTTTGGAAGAAGAAAGACGCCGCAGTGTCAGAAATCTGGTAAGACTCAGAAAAGAAGAAGGGGAATAAGAACTGGAATAAGAACTGGAATAAGAACTGGAATAAGAACTGGAATAAGAACAGAGCAAGATTGAAA
>CALHIC010000232.1 GCA_938030845.1 uncultured Oribacterium sp.
TGTTTCTTTGGTTAAAAAAGAAAATACTTTTTCGGATACGGTAGCGGTGGAGTTAGGAGACACAATCAGTCTTTATAAACTGCTTAGGCGGGATGTTTTGCGTTGTGAAGCGATGAAAGAGACGGATCCCGCTGCTGTTCGCCTAAAGCATGACGGAGATGGGCAGGTCGCTATTGAGGCCTTGCACGAAGGAACAGCCAGATTGCTTATAACCATAAAAGATGACCTGGGGGAGAAAAAAAAAGAATACCGGATTATCGTACAGAAAGCATCTCTTAGTGGAAGAGCAGGGAAGGAGATTGAATATAGTTTAACAGGTCCCGAAAATGATATGACTCTGACACTACGTGGAAGAGGGGAAACGGATGCATTTGAACTGGCTCCCTGGGAGCCCTATAGGAATAAGATTCGGAGAGTCATTATAGAAGAAGGGATAGAAAAGTTGCATGTGGAGATGGAAGCCTTTGGCAGCATGGAACATCTGGAGACGGTGAGCCTTCCTTCTACCCTGAAGGAAATACCGGACCATGCCTTTTATCATTCAGAAAACTTAGGAGATGTCACCATTCCTGCTTCCGTACGGAGGATTGGAGAGAAGGCATTTTACAAGTCTAAGGGAAATGAAAAGAAAAATACGATTACCAATCATTCTCCGGTATTTATGAGTGAAAAAGGAAGCATGCAGTATAATCCCAAGTTTACTTCCGTACAGCAAACTGCCGGGGAAGAAAAACAGGAAGTAAAAAAGTGGAACATTTCCATGAAAAATGTGCAGTTTTATACACTTCCGGAAATCCATAAATGTTTCTTTGGAGACGGAAGGGAATGAATATGCAAACTTTTATCTGTATACGACAGAAGATCCGAGCGAAGCGGTTACGGTAAAGAACTTTATAGATAACAGCGGAAGTTTCAAGAGAGACCTGAGACTGATCTTTTTTTCAAGTGGAAACGGATGGCGGCTTCCCGGAACAAATAAGAAATTTACTTCTTATCTATTTGATTTTAGGAATACAGACCTATTTCCCTTTTTACCGGGGCACACCTACTATTGTACATTTTTAATGAATCCGGGAGGCAGCACCAAACCATATAGTGAGACGCAATTGTTGCAAAAAGTGATTACGGTATCAGATGCAGCACGCTTGCCTCGCAGCGACGGGAATTTTAGCTGGCAATTAACAGGAGAAAAGAACCCCTATACGCTTACCATAGAAGGTAGCGGACGGATGCAGGGTCTTACTGCAAACGGAGAACTTCGCTCATGGAATAAGCTTTTGCATGCTCTCGGAAGGGAAGCGCATCTGGAATTAAAGGGGAATATTACAGCACTGGATCCCCATGCCTTGGAAGGTATCACTTACATTAAGAAGGGTTTAGTGTTGCCGGATTCTATCGTAGAAATAGGGGATTCTGTTTTTTCTAAGAAATCGATAGTGGGCAATCTTGTCTTCCCGAAGAATTTAAAGAAAATAGGGAATTCCGCTTTTCGTAATCTTTCTTACAAGGGAGATTTATCCTTACCGGACGGACTGGAAAGTATCGGGGAAAGTGCTTTCCGTGACTTAAAAGAAAGCAATACCATCACGAT
>CALHIC010000233.1 GCA_938030845.1 uncultured Oribacterium sp.
GATTTCTTTTAGACATTCTTTTATTCAGAATCACTTTCGCCGGCAGAAGCAAGTACCGGGTCCACTTCCGGCGCTTCCAACTTTAAAACCGCCTCTGTAAGACTCTTACACTGTCCCTCCTGCAAAAATTGAATCATTCGATGCAGGTCTTCTTCGTTCAAATGTTTTTTGCCGATAAACTGCTCAAATTTTTGAGTAATGGAAATCTGAAGTTCCTGGGCCTTTCCTTCCAAACTGTTTCTTTCCTGTGAGGCCTGCTGCCATTGCTCTTTCAAAGTCGTAAGACGCTCTTTCTCCGTATTCTCCATCTCATCCCGAATAATATTCTGATTAACGGTTTCAAAGCTATGGAGAGCATTCTGCTTTTGAGCAATCACTTCGTTTCTCTCCTGATTCAAACGGCTTAGTTCATCATCAAACTCTTCCAGATGATAATGGGATTCATTGGAGTCTTTGTTAATCTCCTTCTTTAAACGCTTCATCTGTTTCTTGTTTCGATTAATCTTCTTTCGAATCTCTGCCCCCTGATTTACCACATCTCTAAACTTCCCAACGGTTCGGTTTCCGATAAAGACATAAAGACCGCCAAAGATCAGGATATCCAAAAGATAAATTCCTACCAAAAACAGGATTCTATGGGGTACCAGAAAATAATAGATGGAAATAGGAATCGCCCCAAAGAAAAGTAAAAAGAGAAAAATCATCCCCAAGACTTCTGAAAAGGATACCGGCTTATAGAGAATGGCAAAAAGCTTGGTGGTGCAGAATAGGGGAGCCCCTTCTCTGGTGCAAATTCCGTGATACTGTCTCTTTAATTCCACATTTTCCTGCTTCAAAGGGGCGGATTCTTCCGCTACCCTCTCCTTGATTCCCTTATTTTTAGCCTTTTCTCTAGCCTCTTGAACCTTTTTGATTTTTCCGTCACTTTGAGACAGCTGCTGCTCATAGCTGCTTTCCAGTTCCTTCTTACGCTCTTGAATCGTTTTTTCAATCTTTTGCTTTAGGGCTTCTGTCTCCTGCTCAAAGTCAAGTTTTCCTTGCTTTTCTCTTTCTAAAGCTGATTCCGCTTGGAGCTTACAATCCTCCAGTTGCTTTACCGCTTCT
Source organism: uncultured Oribacterium sp. (assembly GCA_938030845.1). Classification (GTDB taxonomy): domain Bacteria; phylum Bacillota; class Clostridia; order Lachnospirales; family Lachnospiraceae; genus Oribacterium. The sequence continues at coordinate 1,105 of CALHIC010000233.1, forward strand.
TTCGCCTGCTCTAAAAATAAAACCGGATTTTCCTGCTCTAATCCCATATTGGCCTCCTGGTCTAAAAGAAAATATCTTGCAATTTTCCAGTACTTATCCATTCTTTTATAACAAAAAAGATAGCCTCCGTAAAGACTCTTCCCTCTTCTTTCAGAAATATCACTTCCCTCTTCTTTCAGAAATATCGATTTATAGGAATTTATAGAGGA
>CALHIC010000234.1 GCA_938030845.1 uncultured Oribacterium sp.
AGGCCTGCTGCAGAATAGCCCTGTCTTCGACTCGTTCCTCTTCTTTGATATCCTGTAAAATCAGAGTGTGCGGTTTTACTACTGCTTCTTTCTTTAACATTCCGGAGAGAGGTATTTTCTTTCCTGCAAACATAAAGCCGGAACAGTAATCATAGCGAGCGCCCAGTATCTTTACCTGATGCTTTAATAACCAATCGATAGAGCTTTGGATATCCACCACATCCTTCGGAGAAGTAGCAATTAAAATGGTTTTACTTTCAACAAGTGCAGGCAAATCCGGACACAGAGTCTCTCCATGAATATAGCTGCTGATACCTCCCATACCTGCAGTTACCGCTACAGGAACACCATACAGCTCTGCAACCGCCATCGTGCCGGAAGCGGTCAAACATCCATTTTCTTTATCCTTCATAGCCTTAGGCAAAATTTCTCTATCAATTCTCTTGATTTCTTTGGCCCTTCTTCGAAGCGAAAAATATTCTTCCATTGTCCCATGGCAAATTTTACCATTTTCCAACCAAACTAATTTTTTATCCTTCCAGGGCCACAATGATAGGATTTCTTCCTCCCCAAGGGAAACTAATCCATGGGTAAGTAGAGCGGTTTCAATGAAATATTCTGCCATGATTTCTCCTTTATAAAGTAATTTCTTCCTGTAATCTTGCTACTCCATCGAATTCCTTCCATCGGGATAGAAGCAAAACAAACAGAACCATGAAATAGGGTAACATTTTTAAAAGCTGGACCGGCATCCCTCTGGAACTTAGCTCCAAATTCAAGGCATCCATATAAGCAAATAAAAGGCAAATAGGAGCTACTTTCAATGGATTTCCATCTCCAACCAAAATGGCTGCAAAGGCTAAAAAGCCCCTTCCCGCCGTCATATTTTCCGAAAAAATATTTAATCCGGACAGAGTAATGTAGGCACCGCCCAAACCGGACATTGCCCCCATGATAATCAAACTCAGCCAACGATATCGAAGAATACTGATCCCCACTGTTTTAGCCGCAATTTCAGATTTTCCCACGCCTCTCACTCTGAGGCCAAAGGCGGTTTTATACATAAGAACATAGCTTATAGGAACAAAAATATAGGCCAGATAAACCAAAACAGATTGTTTATTAATGACATCTTGAACATAGGGAATGCCGGATAAAAAAGGAATCGATAGGGAGGAGAAGCCCTTAATTTTCGGACTGAAAAAATATCCCCGTACTCTAAATATTTTTGTCAGCAATAAGGTCGTCCCTGCCCAGGCACCAAAGTTAAAAGCGATGCTGACAATGACCGCATTGGCATGAAAATGAAGTACGAACAGCCCGTAAAGTACAGCCAAAAAAAGGCCTGTCAAAATGGCAAATATCACTCCAACATAGGGGCTGGCTGTTAAAAAACTTCCCCAGGCAGCAAAAAAAGCGGCGGATAGCATAAAACATTCAAATGCAATACAGAATGTCCCCACCTTTTGTGTAAAACAGCCTCCAATGGCGGTAAACAAAACAGGAGTGGCCAGACGGATGGTGGCTCCTAATGTCACAGTGCCAAATAACAAGCTCAAGATTTCCTTCACCCTATTTCCCTCTTTTCTCTTAGCTTTTCTTACCTATGTTCTCCTACCGTTTCATTCTTATTTTCGCTCACAAATTCTCTCTTAAAAAGCAAAATGATATTCTCCCTAAAAGCTTTTGCTATGCTTTCATAGTCCACGGCCACAAAAAGTACAAAGAACATCTGAATGAGATTCACTACCAAGCGATTCAAGCTGGTCACCCTCTCCATATGTAAGGCTCCGGCCTTTAAAGCTCCCCAAATTAGGGAAACAGGATATACCGCCAAGGGATTATTCAAAGCAATTCTGGTAATCATGATTCCGTCCCAGCTCATATTTTTACTAAAATACGGTATAAAGCGATGATAGGATCCCAGAACCTCAATAGATC